>JBDIAO010000013.1:0-52388 GCA_039812375.1 Phycicoccus sp.
TGGCTCTGGCTCTGGCTCTGGCTCTGGCTCTGGAGCTCACAGTCAGGTCACGGCTCTCGGCGCTAGGGTGACCGGCCATGAGCCTGCCGTCGGTCCCGCACGGGATGGGCGGGCTCACCACCAGTGACGTCGCCGCTGCCCGGTCCGCCGGAGCGACCAACGCCACCGCGGTACCCACGAGCCGCACCCTGTGGGCCATCGCCCGAACCAACCTGTTCAACCTCTTCAACAACATCCTGTTCAGCATCGGCGTGGCGCTGATCGCGCTGGGCCGGTGGATGGACGCCGCGACGAGTGTCGGGCTGGGTCTGGTCAACGCGCTCATCGGAACCGCCCAGGAAATCCGTGCCAAACGAAAACTCGACGCCATCCAACTGCTGGCCGAACACCCGGCAGTCGTGCTGCGCGACGGTCAGGCCGTGCAGGTGCGCCCGAGCGACCTCGTCCTCGGCGACGTCATCTACCTCGCTCCTGGAGAGCAGGTGCTCGTCGACGGTGACGTCCTCACCCGAACCCGGCTGGGAATCGACGAGGCGATGCTCACGGGAGAGGCCGACGTCATCGGCAAGACCGCCGGCGACCAGGTGCTCTCTGGCAGCGTCTGCGCCACCGGCGAGGGCTGGTACCGAGCCACCGCTGTCGGCACACACACCCACGCCGCCCAACTCACCGCGAGCGCCCGCCAGTTCCGGGTCAACCAGACCCCGCTGCAGCGCAGGATCAACACCGTCGTGCGCGCCGTCACCCTCGTGGTGGCTCTGATGAGCTTCGCGATTCTCATCCAGGCAGTCCTGGACTCCTTCTCCACGACGAAGATCGTCCAGGTGTCCGCGGTTCTCTCCGGGCAGGTGCCCTATGGACTGTTCTTCGTCATCGCCCTGGCATATGCCGCGGGCGCCGCGACGATAGCCCGGCGCGGCGCCCTGGTGCAGCAGACCAACGCCGTCGAGAGCCTGTCCAACGTCGACACGGTGTGCCTGGACAAGACGGGCACACTGACCGCAAACCGACTCGAGGTCGCCGATCTGGTGGTCCTCGGCGACGCCGGCAACCTGGACCTCGAGGTGCGCCACCTGCTCGGGACCTTCGCCCGCTCCACCCGAGCGCCCAACGCGACCTCTCAGGCCCTGGCGGCCGGCCTGCCCGGCGAGAGAGTCGAACCGGTCGCCGAGGTGCCTTTCACCTCGACCACGAAGCGGTCGGCGCAGTCACTGCCGGCTGCGGTCCTTGGGGACCGTGCATCGGTGTGGCGGACGGTGGTGCTCGGTGCTCCGGAGGTGCTCACAGGGCATCTCCGGTCCGGGTTCACCTCGTTCGGTCCCGGCGGAACCGACTCGGAACTGGCGCGAGCCTGGTCCGATCAGGGCCTGCGTGTGCTCCTCGTCGCAGTCTCCGACGAGCCACTCCCCGACCGCCCCGAGGGCGCGGGCGGCGCCGACGGCCCCGACGGCCCCGCTTCCCGCAACGGTGAGCCGCATACGGCACCCGCCCTGGTCGACCTTGCGCCTCTGGCCCTGGTGGCCCTGCGCGACGAACTCCGGCCTGAGGCCCGGCGAACCCTGCGAACGCTCATCGACGCGGGCATCGAGGTAAAGATCATCTCCGGTGACAGCCCCCGGACGGTGGCATCGCTGGCCCGCCAGGCTGGCCTGGGCCCGGATCTCACTCTCGTCACCGGCCCCGAGCTCGACTCCATGGACGCCGGTGAACTCGCCGATGCCGTGATGGGCGGCACCGTCTTCGGCCGCACCACCCCGGCCCACAAGGAGGCCATCGTCTCCGCGCTGCAGAGTCGGGGACGCTACGTCGCGATGCTCGGTGACGGGACCAACGACGCGCTGTCCCTCAAGCGCTCCGACGTCGGGGTGGCCATGGAGTCGGGGAGCCCGGTGACCCGCAACGTCGCCGACGTCGTGCTCCTGGGCGACTCCTTCGCGGCGCTGTCACCGGCGTTTGTCGAGGGCCGCCGGATCGGCACGGCCCTGACCCTGTCGCTGCACTTGTTCATCGCCCGCGTGGTCACCTCGATCCTCGTTATCGCCTTCGTGACGATGATCGGCCTGGGTTTCCCCTACGAACCCGAGCAGGTCGCGCTCACCCTCTTCACCGTCGGTATTCCGAGCATCCTGTTGACCCGGTGGGCCCGCCCGGAACCCCCCAACCCGCACCTGCTCGGCACCCTCGTCCGGTTCGTCCTGCCTGCGGGCATCGTCACGGCGATCATCGGAACCCTCATCTATGCGTTCTTCTACCAGCGCATCCTTACCGGAATCTCCAGCCACCATGTCCCCGCCAGGGCGATCGCCCGCTGGTCCAGCTACACCGGCGTCAACTTCGGTCAGGCGGGCTTCGAGAGCGCGACAGCGACGATCGTCGCCCAGTCGGCACTGTCCAGCTTCGTCTCGTTTGCCGCGTTCGGGCTGCTGGTCTTCCTCCAGCCGCCGATTCGCTTCTTCGCCGGGTGGGCCCCGGTGTCACCGGACAAGCGGCCGACGTGGCTCGCCCTGGGCCTTGCTGGGGTGATGGTCGGGATCCTCAGCTTCGATTCCACCGCAGCCTATTTCGGGATGGTCACCCCGGGTCGGCACGGGCCGGAGTGGTCGGTGTACTTGGGCGCGTTCGTCGTGTGGTTCCTTGTTCTGAGGACCACGTGGCGGCGCCGATGGTTCGAGCGGCTCCTCGGCCTGGACGACCCGTGAACTTGGCCCGGGCGACCCAGGGGGTCAGCGCGTGAGGGGGTCCTCCGGCCCGTATCCGCGCAGGACCAGGGTGCGCTCGTCCCGCTCGAGCTCCCCTCGGTGCTGGCGGGCCAGCAGGCTCGACACAGTGTCGACACCGGCGCGCAGGAACCGACCCGACCAGGCATCGAGCTCACCGCCAGCCAGGGCCAGGACGAGGTCAGTGACCTGTTGTGGACTCGTCCACTCCGTGCGCGCCAGGTGAGCTTGCATCGCGCCTGTCATGTCGGTGCGGACGACCCCGGGCATGAGGTCGAACGCCCGGATGCCGCGGTCCCAGCCGGCCAGGTGGGTCGATCCGGTGATTCTGGCCAAGGCGCTCTTGGAGACGTTGTAGGCACTGGCGACGGCACCGGGGTGTGTGCCCGAGCCGGAGTTGAGGTTGATGATCCGCCCGCCGCCCCCGGAGAGCATGTACCCCCCGACGAGCCAGGTCATCAGGTAGGCCCCGAGGACGTTGACCTCACAGGTGTGCCACCACTGCTGCGGGTCGGAGGCGAACAGGTCGACCTCGGTGTCAATAACGCCCGCATTGTTGACGAGCAGGTCGATCCGTCCTCGCCGGCCGATGATGTCGCCCACCCAGGCGTGAAGTGCTTCCCGGTCGGTGACGTCTGCGAGACCACTCGATCCACGCTCGACGATCCATCCGGCCTCCTCGAGAGCGTCGGCGATGTGCCGACCGATCCCTCTGGAGGCCCCGGTGACGACCGCGACCGGTCCGGATCCGGTGACCGGTTGGTCGAGAACGTCGCCTGCGGTGACGTCGCCGTCGCCGTCGACATCCGGCTCGACTGCGTCGCTCACGTGCGCTGCACCGCCCCGAGCCGCGTTGCGGCCTCCGCGATGGCCTGGTCCCGCAGGACCGAGACCTCCTCGGTCTTCAGGGTCCGGTCCGGGGCCCGGAAGGCCAACCGATAGGCCAGGGACTTGTGAGCAGCACCGGTCTGGTCACCGCGGTAGACGTCGAAGAGCCGGACCGACTCGAGCAGGTCTCCGGCTCCGGCCCGCAGCGCGCTCTCGACGTCACCGGCTCGCACCCTCTCCTCGACGACGAGCGCCACATCGGTCATGGCCACCGGGAAGTGGCTCAGGGTCACTGCCTGCACCGGAGTGCCGCTGGCGGCGATGAGGATGTCGAGGTCCAGTTCGCCGGCGAGCGTGCGCGCCGGTAGGTCGAGGGCGGCAGTGACCTTGGGATGGAGTTCACCGACGTGCCCGGCGCTGGTCCCGTCGGCCAGGACGATCCGGGCGCAGCGACCCGGGTGGAATGGTGGCGCGTCGCCGTCGGCCACGACCTCGGCCGGCAGCGCCAGGGCCTCGAGGAGCGTCAGCGCCACCTCCAACGCGTCGGCGACATCACCGACCCGGCCAGGACCCCAGGGACCTCCTCGGTCCCGTTCACCAGCCATGATGAACCCGAGATGGCGTGGTTGTGGCGGCACCGCCGCATGGATCGCAGTCAGCACCTCATCCGAGGGGAGCACTCCGACGTCGACCGTCGGCGCGGGGCGTTGCGCGCCCTCGAGAGCGACGACGAGCCCGATCTCGAACAGTGCAACGTCTTTGAAACCGCGCGAGACGTTGCGACGGAGCGTGTCGACGAGGGTGGCCAGGATCGAGGTCCGCAGCAGCGGGGCCTCGTCGGAGAGCGGGTTGGCCAGGGCCACGGTGCGAGCACGCGCTTGCTGCGGATCCTCACCGAGGGCGGCAAACCGGTCCGCGCCGACAAAGGGCGGGTTCCACACCTCGCTGAGTCCCTGAGCTGCGAGGAGGTCGGCCACGAGCCGCCGCACCACCTGGCCGTGGGTGAGGCCAGCACCGACCGGAGGGGTGGGCATGACCGACGGGATCTTCTCGTAGCCGTCGATTCTGGCCACCTCCTCGGCGAGGTCCGGGCCAGTGCGCAGATCCGGCCGCCACGACGGCGGCGTCACCCGCAGATTCTCCGCCTCGACCGTGACGACACAGCCGATCTGTTCCAGTACCGCGATCACGTCGGAGGCGGCATACCGAACCCCGATGAGCCGGGCAGGGAAGGAGGCCGCCATGACGACGGGCTCCGGGGTGAGCGGGTCGCCGACGTCGGTTACCCCAGGGTCGGCGACCCCTCCGCCGTGTTCGACGAGGAGGTCGACGGCGAGCTGGACAGCCGCCGGAGCGAGCTGGGGATCCACGCCCCGCTCGAAGCGTCTCGAGGCCTCCGAGGGCAGCTTGTGGCGACGAGCAGACCGGGCGATGGACACCGGGTCGAAGTGGGCTGCCTCGATGAGGACATCGGTCGTCGAGCCCGAAATCTCGGTGTCTGCACCTCCCATAACCCCGGCAATGGCCAGGGGACGTTGCGCATCAGAGTCGGTGATGAGCAGGTCCTGGGGGTGCAGGGTTCGCTCGACATCGTCGAGGGTCGTCATGCGCTCCCCAGGCCGGGCGCGGCGCACGACGATGGGCCCATCGAGGGTGGCCAGATCGAAGGCGTGCAACGGTTGGCCCAGTCCGAGCATGACGTAGTTCGTCACATCGACCGGCAGGGAGATCGGTCGCATCCCGGCCTCGCTGAGCCGGGTCGCCATCCACTCCGGGGTCGGGGCGTGAACGTCGACCCCGCGCACCACGCGGGCGACGTAGCGATCGCAGCCGTCCCGACCCCGGATCGGGGCCTCGTCACGCAGCTGCACGACATACCCCTTGTCGTTGGCTGGCGGAGCTGCGGCTGTGAGGGCGAGAGCGGGGTCGGTGTATGCCGCCCCGGTCGCATGGCCGTACTCGCGAGCAATACCACGCAGCGAGAAGCAGTAGCCACGATCCGGGGTGACGTTGACCTCGACGGTCTCCCGGTCCAGGCCGAGCAACGCGATCGCGTCCTGCCCGGCGACGAGCCGGTCGGCGTCACTTCGGTCGGTCAAGGTGAGGATCCCGGTGTGGTCTTCCCCGAGACCGAGCTCCCAGACCGAGCAGATCATCCCTGCCGAGACGTGACCGTAGGTCTTGCGAGCCGACACCACCAGTCCCGAGGGCAGTACTCCACCGGGGAGGATGACCACGACCAGGTCCCCGGGGGTGAAGTTGTGTGCACCGCAGACGATGCCCTGCGGCTGCCCAGTGCCATTCGCGGAGCCGACGTCGACTGTGCACCAGTTGATCGTCTTGCCGTTGCGCTGCGGTTCGGGTGTCATCGTCAGCACCCGTCCCACGACCAGAGGGCCGGTGATCCCCCCGCCGTGCAGCCCTTCCTCCTCCAGGCCGACCTTGACCAGGGAGGCAGCGATGTCGACACCGCGGGCATCCTGCGGCACGGCCACGTACTCCCGAAGCCAATCCACCGGGACACGCACGTCAGATCACCATCCCGAACTGCGCGTCGAAGCGCACGTCGCCCTCGATCATGTCTCGCATGTCCGACACGCCGGTGCGGAACATCAGTGCCCGGTCGATGCCCATCCCGAACGCGAAACCCGTGTATCGGTCGGGGTCGACGCCGCAGGCGGACAACACGTTGCGGTTGACCATCCCGCAACCGCCCCACTCGATCCAACCAGTGCCCCGGCACGCCCGACACTCACCATCGGCCCCACGGCATGCGAAGCAGCGCAGGTCCATCTCGGCGCTGGGCTCGGTGAACGGGAAGTAGGAGGGGCGCAGCCGGGTCGTGATGCCCTGGCCGAAGAGCTCGGTGGCGAGGGTGTCGAGTGTTCCCTTGAGGTGGGCCATGGTGATCCCCTCGTCGACGCACAAGCCTTCGACCTGGTGGAACGCGGGCATGTGCGTCGCGTCGAGCTCGTCGGTGCGAAAGACCCGGCCGATGCAGGCGATGGCGATGGGCACCCCTCGCTCGAGCAGGGCCCGAGCCTGGACCGGTGAGGTGTGGGTGCGCAGCACGAGCCCACCGTCGGCTGGTTCGACATAGAAGGTGTCCTGCATCTGCCGGGCAGGATGGTCAGCGTCGAAGTTGAGCGCGTCGAAGTTGAACCACTCCGCTTCGACCTCGGGGCCTTCGGCGATCTCCCAGCCCATTCCAACGAACAGGTCGGCGATCCGCTGGCTCATGAGCTCGATCGGGTGCCGCCGGCCGAGGGGGCGACGGCCGGTGGGCAGGGTGACGTCGACCGCCTCCTCGATCAGGATCCGTTCGTCCCGTTCCGCCTCGAGCTGACCCTGACGGGTGCTGAAGGCCTGAGCAACTCGCGCGCGTGCCTGACCGACCCGTTTGCCGGTTTCAGCCCGTGCCGACGGGGGCAGCGCGCCGATCTCCCGATTGGCCAGCGCCAGAGGGCTCCGGTCTCCCTGGTGAACGGCGCGGGCGGTCTTGAGATCCGCCAGGCTGCGCGCTGCTGCCGCGGCGGTCAGGGCCGCGTCAACCGCGGCGTCGAGGGCGGCGGGGCCCAGAGCGGCGACCTCCACCGGGTCGTAGTTCGTGTTCGGTCCGGACATCGTCCTTCTCTGCTCGTCTCGCGGGGGGTGGGCCAGTGCGCACCCCCGGGCGACTGTCACGTCGGCAGCCTAGCGTGCACCCGATGATGATCTATTCTTGAGTAGTTCCAGAAAACCCGACCGAGGCAACACATGACCACCGACCCCCACGAACATCGCACCGCCGTTCCGGCAGCCCTGCTGCGTCGTGCCGGCCTGCGGGTGACCGAGCAGCGGGTGTGTGTCCTCACGCAGGTCCGACGGCACCAGCACGCCGACGCGGAGACCCTGGCGCGCGCCACGAGGGAGCAGCTCGGCAAAGTCTCGACCCAGGCGGTCTACGACGTTCTCGGCGCTCTGACCGATGCTGGGATCATCCGCCGGATCGAGCCGGCGGGCAAGCCGGCGCTCTTCGAGGTGGACATCCACGACAACCATCATCACGTCGTCTGCCGAGAGTGTGGCCGGATTGAGGACGTACCCTGCGCGGCTGGGCGGCGCCCCTGCTTGGATGCCCCCGACACCCATGGGTTCGTCATCGACGAGGCCGAGGTCGTCTACTGGGGGATCTGCGCCCGCTGCGCCCCCACGCAGGCTCCTGACGAAACAGCCGGAGTGACCGAGCCAGCCGGAGCGACCGAGCCAGCCGGAGCGAGGCATCCGGCCGAGGCATAGAGGCACACCGTCGCGGCCATAGCCAGGTTGAGCGACTCCGCCCGTCCATGGATCGGCACCTGGACCACCTCGTCGCAGGCGCCAAGAAGCGGCGCCGGCAGCCCCCACGCCTCGTTGCCCAGGACCCAGCAGTGCGGCCGGCCCAGATCAGCGGCAGACAGCACCGTGGAAAGCACCACCTTCAGGGGGTGCAACTCCCCCTCGCACACAACAGCAAACGGCCCCTGACCTGGCCCTATGAGTGTCAGGTCGGAGCCTTCTGGTGGTGATGGTGGAGTGCCCGAGCCGTTCCTGCACGACCTTGGGCGGTACGCCGAGTTCCATGAGGATCGTCGCGTGCGTGTGCTTAAGTCCTTTGAGCCTAGAGGGGGCCCCGCGTTCAAGAAGGCCGCATAGCCGAGGCTTAATCGCAAGCTCAGCGACCAGGGGGCAATCCGCCCTTCAGCGGTGCCCCCAAGGGCCGATCGCCCCCTGGTCGACGCAGGAACCAGCACTGCAGGAACCAGCACTGCGGGGTCAGTTGACCGCCGGTTAGGGCATCTGCAGGAACCACGACCCGGTGCGCAGCTCGTCCTCGAGTTGCCCCGGCGACCACCCGGCCCACCCGTCATACCCGGCGAAGATCGCGATGTGCTCGAGCTAGAGTCGGAGGTGGTTGCGGATGATTCTCTTGTACCCGGCGATGGTGCTGTCGACCAGGTGCAGACCCTCCACCCAGGCATCGGTGTGGATGCCGAGGGCGGACTGCTCCGGGTCGACCGGCACCCAGATCTGATGCTGCCACCGCTTGCCCGCGGCGGTTTGGTACGACTGGATCGGGACGTGCCAGTCGCCGAACCGCTCTCGTACCGCACGGTGCTCATCCTGCTTGGGTTCGTCTTCGGGGTGCTGGCCCGCGGCGGTTGATTCGGCGGCGAACCAGTAGACCCGCTCGTCCGACAACGGGACGACGCCGAAGATGCGCCCACATCCCCACGTCTCGCCCGCTTCATCATGGACACCGACACCAGCCGCGGTCACGCCGTGCCAGGGGGTGTAACCGGCGTACCGGACGCCGCGATCCAGCCCCAACCTTGCGCGGGAATGGCGCGGAGCCCGTCTGCCGAGATGACCAGATCTAACCGCTCCTCGGCTCCGGCGACGGCCACGACCGACTGGCCGTCCGATGCGACCGCGGCACTCTGCCCGAGTCGTTGGCTCCCGGCGAGCAGTTCCTCACGAGCGCACGGTGCAGCCCGGCCCGGCGTAACCTGCGACATCGTCGAGGCCTTCCGGTCGAGGAGCTTGGTCGCTCTCAATCCTTGGGAGGCCCCGACCCATTCCCGGTCAGCCCATCACCGCGTGTCGCTCACACTCCCGCCCCCACCGCAGGTGCGAAGAGCCACATTGCAGCGCTCAGCCTCGACACCAACGTCGTCTCCGAGGCGATGCGCTCCCAGCCCGACGCCGGGGTGTTGTCGTGGCTCAGCGACCAGGCCATCGACACCTTGTACCTGTCGAGCGTGACGTCTGCCCGAACTGCTGTTTGGCCTCGGTGCTCTGCCCGCCGGGGCTAGGGAGGACCGGCTCGCCCAAGCCCTCGAGCTCTGCTCGCGCTGTTCCCCGGCCGCATCCTCGCCTTCGACCAGGACTTGGCACGCAGGTATGCCGAAATGACCGTCACCGCCCGCGTCGCCGGGCGCCCACTGCCCACCACCGACGGCTACGTCGCTGCGACTACGGCATCGCGCAGCTTCGCCGTCGCCACCCGTAACACTCAGCACTTAGCCAGCTCCGGGGTCGAGCTCGTCGACCCCGGGCAGGCGTAGCGCAGCTGCCTTGATGGTGCGGTGCGTCTCATCAGCGGCGCTGAGGACCTGGATGTTCCCGCCGCGGCGCCCGCACTCCCCGGAGTACCACGGGTCGTGTCCGATAGGCGGCGGCTTGACTGATCCTCGCGTCCATGATCCTCGCGTCCATGACCAAGAGCGCCACCGTGGTACCGGCCTGCGGGTGACCGAGCAGCGGGCGTGTGTCCTCACGCAGGTCCGACGGCACCAGCACGCCGACGCGGAGACCCTGGCGCGCGCCACGAGGGAGCAGCTCGGCAAAGTCTCGACCCAGGCGGTCTACGACGTTCTCGGCGCTCTGACCGATGCTGGGATCATCCGCCGGATCGAGCCCGCCGCATCGAGGCAGCCGGAGCGACCGAGCCAGCCGGAGCGAGGCATCCGGCCGAGGCATAGAGGCACACCGTCGCGGCCATAGCCAGGTTGAGCGACTCCGCCCGTCCATGGATCGGCACCCGGACCACCTCGTCGCAGGCGCCAAGAAGCGGCGCCGGCAGCCCCCACGCCTCGTTGCCCAGGACCCAGCAGTGCGGCCGGCCCAGATCAGCGGCAGACAGCACCGTGGAGCCGTTGCCGTCTGCGGCATAGGTGCGGATGGCTTGAGCCCGAAGCGCCGCGAGCGTCGGCTCGATCTCGAGCCCGGTGACGACCGGCAGGTGGAACAGCGACCCCGCCGTGGAGCGCACCACCTTCGGGGAGTGCACATCCACTGAGGCCGACGAGACCAGGACCGCGTCGGCCCCTGCGGCGTCGGCGGCCCGGATGACCGTCCCGGCGTTTCCTGGGTCACGGACGTGAGCGAGCAGAACCAGCAGTCGAGGGGAAGCGGCGAGGACTGCCTCCAAGGTGGTCGAGGACCGGTCGACCACCGCGAGCACTCCCTGCGGAGACTGAGCGTCCGCCATGGCCGCGAGTACTTGCGGGCTGACCTCGTGGACGAAGCGGCCGGCACGCCGAGCTGGCTCGACGATGTCAGGACCGTGCCGGCTCGCTGCCTCAGCGGTGACATAGAGGTCCCGCACGCAGGTTGCGGCATACCGGACTGCCTCGCGCACCCCTTGCGGGCCCTCGACGACGAAGCGGCCGGTGCGTTCCCGCACCGACCGCCTCATCAGAGCCCGCACCGCCTTCACCCGGTCGGACCGGGGATTGGTCAGCACGACTCGGTGCCCGAGCTCAGGCTGTAGCCACCTGGGCCGGAACGTTGGCCCTGGCGATGTCGACGAGTGCGGCGAACGCGGCCTCGTCGTTGACTGCGAGCTCCGCGAGCATCCGCCGGTCCACCTCGACCTCGGCGGCCTTCAACCCCTGGATGAACCGGTTGTAGGTCATGCCGTTGGCGCGAGCAGCGGCATTGATCCGCTGGATCCACAGGCGACGAAAGTCGCCCTTCTTCGCACGGCGGTCCCGGTAGGCGTAGCCAAGGCTGTGCTGGACCTGCTCCTTGGCCTTGCGGTAGAGCCGCGACCGCTGCCCGCGGTAGCCGCTGGCGCGCTCGAGGACGACCCGGCGCTTCTTCTGGGCGTTAACCGCCCGCTTCACGCGTGCCACGTGAGTACTCCTTGCTTATCGTTGCGACTCAGGGAAGAGCGGCCGGCGTCACGCGCCGAGCAGCTTCTTGACCTTGGGGGTGTCCGCCGGGGACACGATGACGTCCCGGGAGAGACGGCGCGCCTTCTGCGGGGTCTTCTCGTGGAACTTGTGGACGTGACCGGCCTGCTGGCGCATGACCTTGCCGGAGCCGGTGACGCGGAACCGCTTCTTGGCCCCGCTGTGGGTCTTGTTCTTCGGCATGGCGCCGATCTCCTTCGTGTGTGCTGGGTCGTGCTCAATGGTGCCGCTGCGCAGCGTGCTGCGGCGGGTCCTTCGGTGCCGTCACCGGGCGGCGGTCACCGGGCTCGGTGCCCTCACCGGGCTCCGGTCACTCGGCCGGGACGGCCGGGACGGCCTGGGCGCTGACAGCCTGGGCGCTGACAGCCTGGGCGCTGACAGCCTGCTCGGTGCGCACCGAACCGGCAGCCGCGTTCTCCCGGCGGCGGCGCTGTTCAGCCATGGCCTGGGCCTTCTTCTTCGTCGGGGCCAGCACCATGATCATGTTGCGGCCGTCCTGCTTGGGTGCGGACTCGACCACCCCGAGGTCACCGATGTCCTCCGCGAGACGCTGGAGCAGGCGGAACCCGAGTTCTGGGCGAGACTGCTCCCGGCCGCGGAACATGATCGTCACCTTCACCTTGTCCCCGCCCCGCAGGAAGCGCTCGACGTGACCCTTCTTGGTGCCGTAGTCGTGCGGGTCGATTTTCGGACGGAGCTTGATCTCCTTGATGACCGTGTTGACCTGGTTCTTACGGGCTTCCCGGGCCTTCATGGCAGCTTCGTACTTGTACTTGCCGAAGTCCATGAGCTTGGCGACCGGAGGCTTGGCCATAGGGGCCACCTCGACGAGGTCGAGGTCGGCTTCCGCGGCCAGTCGCAGCGCGTCCTCGACACGCACGATGCCGACCTGCTCCCCGTTGGGTCCGACCAACCGCACCTCGGGCACCCGGATGCGGTCGTTGATGCGAGGCTCGCTGATGTGTCTCTCCTTCGATGGTGACGACGATCCGGCCCCGGCACGAGAAAGGCTCCCCGTGCCGGTACACGAGGAGCCCAGGACCGGAACCGAGGTGCGTCGGCACCCCCCATGGTGACGGTGGGGCCGCGCGACCGATGCCGGGAACCCGGCGGCGGCGGGCCGACAGGTGGAAGCTGGGCTTCTCTTGCACACCGCAGGCCTGAAGGACCCACGGCAGGTCGCCGCTAAGGCTATCAGGGTCAGGCTTCCTGCCCGAAATTGACGCCCGGTCAACTCACGGTGAACGAGAGGGCGTCGATCCGTGCTCGAACCTCCCCGTCTGCGGCGATCCGCTCCCCCAGTGCAGTGAGCACGGCGGTCACCTGCTCCCGGGTCAGCCCCGGGACCAGGGTGAGCCGCGCCCGCAGCTCACCGTGGGTGCCGCCGGACAACGCGTATGCCGTCAGCGCCGGGTCGGCGTCGACGGCCGCGGCGAATGCCTCGTCGACCTGCGGGTCCTCATGGGCCGGAAGCCACTGTTGGTGCTGTGCCAGTGCCCACAGCATGCTGGAGCGCACCACCCGCGTGCACGGTCCTGCGACGTCAACGACAAGGACCTCGCACAGGTCGGTCACTGCGGCCTGAGCGGCCCGTGTCGCGGTGACCGGGATGGGACGGGCAGCAGGGTCCCATGCGGCGAGGGCGTCCAGGCCCGTGAAGACCGGCAGCGCGCGTTGTCCGTCCCGGCCGGTGAGGATCACCACGGCCATGTCGACGCCGGTGTCATGGAGCAGACCGTCAACCTGCGTCATCTCGGTCGGTTCAGCGACGACGGGGACGAGGAATCGAGCCTGCGCGATGGCCGTGAAGAGGCTCCGGTCGTCGTCGACGTCGCCGACGACCTCGTCGGCGAGAAGGCGTCGCAGCATCGGGTCGGCTATACCAAGGTCCGCTTCGAAGCCCGACGGGCTGAGGTCTCGCCCGGCCCACGGGATCTCGGCAGAGTCGGTGGCCTGCTGCGCTGGCACACGGTGCGGGTGGTGCGCGTGGTCCCGGGGGTTTTCGGGTGTAGGCCGCTCCATGGTGCTCCCTTCGGGTCAGGGACGGCCTGCGGCGTCGAGGGCCTGCGGCAAGGTGAAGGCCCCCCGGTATAGCGCCGACCCGATGATCGCACCCTCGACGCCCTCACCGACCAGGCCCCGGATGGCGGTGATGTCGGCCAGGCTGGACACTCCCCCGCTGGCGACCAGCGGGCGCTGGGTGCGTGCTGCGACGTCGCGGAGCAACTGGAGGTTGGGGCCGGCGAGCATCCCGTCCTTGGTGACGTCGGTGAGGACGAACCGGGCGCAGCCTTGTGCATCCAGCCGAGCGAGGGTCTCCCACAGGTCGCCACCGTCGCGAGTCCACCCCCGCGCGGCCAGCGTGGTGCCGCGCACGTCGAGGCCGATGGCGATCCGGTCCCCGTGCTCGGCGATCGCCTCAGCGGTCCACTGCGGGTTCTCCAGGGCGGCCGTGCCGATGTTGACTCGGCGGCATCCGGTGGCCAGGGCGACAGCCAGCGACGCCTCGTCCCGGATGCCGCCGCTGAGTTCGACGTCGACGTCGAGCCGGCCGACGATGTCGGCGAGCAGTGCGTGGTTGCTGCCCTGGCCGAAGGCGGCATCGAGGTCGACGAGGTGAATCCACTCCGCGCCCTGCTCCTGCCAGGCAAGCGCTGCCTCCCAGGGGTCACCGAATTCCCAGCCGGAGCCCGCCACCCCCTGTTGCAGCTGGACGGCCCGTCCCCCCCTGACATCGACGGCAGGCAGCAATTGAAGGCGCAGCGGCTCGGTCATGGTCCTTCTTCCAGGGGTCGGGGCAGGTCAGGACAGGCTACGCACCCAGTTCCGAAGCAGAGCGAGCCCGGCCTCGCCGGACTTCTCCGGATGGAACTGGGTCGCCGATAGCGGTCCGTTCTCCACTGCGGCGACGAAGCGTTCACCATGAGTGGCGTACGTGACAACGGGGGCCACCGCAGCAAACGACCCGGTCGGGGTCAGCGTCCAGTCGTGGGCGGCGTAGGAGTGGACGAAGTAGAACCGCTCGCCCTCAATGCCGGCGAACAGCGACGACCCGGAGCCGACCTCCACCGGTGACCAGCCCATGTGCGGGACCACGTCTGCGCGCAACCGCTGCACCGTCCCAGGCCACTCCCCCAGTCCTGGCAGCGGGCGCCCACTGGGCTCCGCGGACCCCTCGAACATGACCTGCATCCCCACGCACACCCCGAGCACCGGTCGGCCCCCGGCAAGGCGACGGCCGATGATCCGTGGCCCTGAGGCCGCGATGAGCCCGGCCATACAGGCGTGGAAGTTGCCGACCCCGGGGACGAGGAGACCGTCGCAGGCCAGCGCCCGAACCGGGTCGGCGGTGAGCTCGACCCGCGCCCCGACGTGCTCCAGGGCGCGCACCCCGCTGCGAACGTTGCCGCTGCCGTAGTCGAGGACAACAACGTGCGGGCTCACCGTCGCCCCCTGCGCTCGTTGGCGGCGGCTTCGTCGAATCGCCGCACCAGGCGTGGATCCGGTTCAATGACCTCCCCGCTGACCGGGCGGACGAGCAGGCGAGCGCCGGGCAGGCCCAGGAGATCGAGAACGGCGACGAGGAGGTCGACGGGTTCACCGACTGTGGTGTGCAGGAGCATGCTGAGGCTCGCCGGCGCTGTCGGTTCCGTCGCCCCGGCAGCGGCCACGAGCGCTGCGGTGGGCAGCGGCGCCAGTGTCGCGACGCGTCGGAGGCCGACTCCGGGCTGCCAGAAGAGCCAACGCTGCCCGGCGCGCGATCCCCGCGACTGGAGCGTGATGACGGCCGACCCCTCAAGGACGAAGAACCCCAGGGCGGGACGCCGCCGGGTGGGCACTGGACGACTGGCGAGCACCATGAGGGGGTCGTCAGCGGCGCCACCTCGCCGGGCCGCCGGCTCGGCGAGGGTCACCCCGGTCCACGCCCCGAGATCGTGGACCGCCACCGTCACCGGGCCACGCCGCAACCAGCGCATCGACGCAGCCGCGGGCCCACGCATCAGGACGAGGCCGCGTCCGCGGTCGGTGGAGCCGGCCGACCCCGCCATGACTCAGAGCGCCCCCTTGGCACTGGGGATTCCCTCGATGCGTGGGTCACGTGTCGTCGCAGCCCGCAGCGCCCGCGCAACCGCCTTGAACTGGGCCTCGACGATGTGGTGTGGGTCACGCCCGCTCAGGACCCGTACGTGCAAGGCGATGCCGGCGTTGTGCGCCAACGACTCCCACACGTGCCTGGTCAGTGACCCGACATACGTCCCGCCGATGATCACGTGCTCCTGTCCGGCAGGCTCGCCGTCGTGGACGACGTAGGCCCGGCCGGCGACGTCAACGACGGCGAGCGCAAGGGCCTCGTCGAGTGGGACGAAGGCATCGCCAAAGCGGGCGATCCCGGCCTTGTCGCCGAGCGCTGCGCGCAGGGCCTGCCCGAGGACGATCGCGACGTCCTCGACGGTGTGGTGGGCGTCGACGTCGACATCACCGCTGGCGCGGACGGTGAGGTCGATCAGCGAGTGCTTGGCCAAGGTGAGCAGCATGTGATCGTAGAAGCGGACCCCGGTGCTCACCTCGCCACGGCCGGTGCCGTCGAGGTCGAGGGTGACCTCGACGGTGCTCTCCGAGGTCGCGCGGCGCACAGTCGCGGTCCGGGTAGTTGCGCTTCCCTCGGTGCTCACGGGGGGTCCTCCAGGTGGTCGGGCACGAGCGCGGCGAGCGCGTCGAGGAAGGTCGTGGTCTCCTGCGGTGTGCCGGCCGTGACACGAAGATAGTGCGGGATGCCGACGTCACGGACGAGGACCCCGGCCGCGAGCAGAGCCTGCCAGGTGCTGCGGCTATCGGCGAGCCCCCCGAACAGGACGAAGTTCGCGTCGCTGGGTACCGGGTCCAGACCCAGTGCCGGCAGCGCCGCGACGATCCGGTCTCGTTGCTCCTTGATGATCCCGACAGTTGCCAGCATGAGGTCGGTGTGGGCCAGTGCGGCCAGGGCGACCGCCTGGGTCTGGCTGGAGAGGTGATAAGGCATCCGGACAAGTCGCAGTGCGTCGGTGAGCGCTTCGTGGGCGGCGAGGTACCCCAGGCGTCCGCCGGCCAGTGCGAACGCCTTGCTCATCGTGCGGGTGACGACGAGTCGGGGCCGCCCGGCCAGCAGGCTCAGGGCACTACCAGCGCCGGGGCGGGCGAACTCGGCATACGCCTCGTCGACGACGACGACCGCGTCGGGCACGGCGGCATACACTGCCTCGACCACGTCGAGACCCAGGGCGGTTCCGGTCGGGTTGTTCGGCGAGCAGAGGAAGACGACGTGCGGCTGGTGCTCCTGCACCTGGGCCACGACATCGCACCGGTCGAGGTCGAACCGGCCTGCGCCGGGCATCCCCCGGTGGCCATCCACCCACTCCGTGCCGGTCGTCCTGGTGATGATCGGATGCATCGAGTAGGCCGGTGTGAACCCGAGGGCGCGCCGACCCGGTCCGCCGAAGGCTTGCAGCAAGTGCAGGAGCACCTCGTTGGAGCCATTTCCGGCCCACACCTGCTGCGCAGTGATCTTCGTGCCACGACGGCTGAGGTATGCCGCCAAGGCGGTGCGCAGATCGGTGAACTCGCGATCGGGGTAGCGGTTGAGCCCGGCGGCAACGGCACCGACAGCACGGGTGATCTCGGCCACGACGACGTCGGGCACGGGATAGGAGTTCTCGTTTGTGTTGAGCGCCACCGGGGTGTCGAGTTGGGGGGCGCCATAGGCGGTGCGACCACGTAGGTCTGGGCGCAGCAGGGCCTCGATGACAGGATCCATGATGGTCCCGGGGTCAGCCGAGTTCGGGGACGCGAGCAATGACCGCCTCGCCGTGTCCGGGCAGGTCCTCGGCGCGGGCGAGGGTCACGACGTGATGCCCGACCTCACGCAACGCGTCCTGGGTGTAGTCGACGACGTGGATCCCGCGCAGGAACGACTGGACCGACAGCCCGCTGCTGTGGCAGGCGCACCCACCGGTGGGCAGGACGTGGTTGGAGCCGGCGCAGTAGTCGCCCAGGCTCACCGGGGCCCAGGTACCGACGAAGATCGCCCCGGCATTGCGGACCCGTGCGGCGACTGCCGCGGCGTCGCGGGTGTGGATCTCCAGGTGCTCGGCAGCGTAGGCGTCGACCACGGCGACGCCGGCATCGACGTCGTCGACGAGGACGATCGCGGACTGTCGCCCGGCCAGTGCTGCTGCGACCCGCTCGGTGTGCTTGGTCGCTGCGACCCGACGGGCCAGTGCCTGCTCCGTCGCCGCGGCAAGCGCCGGGGAGTCGGTGACCAGCACGGCGGCGGCGAGGGGATCGTGTTCGGCCTGACTGAGCAGATCGGCGGCGACATGCTCGTGATCGGCGCTCTCGTCGGCAAGGATGACGATCTCGGTCGGCCCGGCCTCGGCGTCGATACCGATGAGGCCGCGCAGGTGGCGTTTGGCCGCCGCGACATAGATGTTGCCCGGACCGGTGACGAGGCTGACCGGTTCGCACACGGTCCCGGCGTCGTCGAAGCCGTAGGCGAGGCCAGCGATCGCCTGGGCGCCACCCATGGCCCACACCTCCTCGACGCCGAGCAGGGCGCAGGCGGCGAGCACGATCGGGTGCGGCCAACCACCGTGGTCGCGCTGCGGGGGGCTCGCCACAGCGAGCGAACCGACTCCAGCGGTCTGGGCAGGTACGACGTTCATCACGACACTCGAGGGATAGACGGCCAGCCCACCGGGGACGTACAGGCCGACCCGGTCCATCGGCACCCAGCGTTCGGTGACGGTGCCGCCGGGCACCACGGTCGTGGTGGTGTCGGCGCGGAGCTGGTCGGCGTGCACGATCCGGGTGCGCCGGATCGATTCGGTCAGGGCTGCCCGCACGTGCGGGTCGAGCCCGGCCAGTGCTGCGGCGAGCACGTCGGCGGGGACCCGCAGCGCGGGGGGTCGGATCCCATCGAAGCGCTCACCGGCCGCATAGAGCGCCTGCGCACCGTGGTCGCGGACGGCATCACAGATCGGTATCACTGCCTGGAGTGCGGCCTCGACGTCGAACTCGGCCCGCGGCAGTGCAGCACGCAGGGCCCGGCGGGTCAGGTCCTCGCCTCGCAGGTCGAGTGTGGCGATCACGGCACCGAGTCTATTTCGGTCGCCGAGGCCCCGTCGAAAGTGCACAAATCCCCGCAGGGACCACCGGGCAGGGACCACCGGGCACCAGGCACCGGGCACCGATCCCATGCACTGACCGGTCACGACCCATACAGGAGTCGCTCGGTGACCCTGCGGGCCCGGCGAGTGATCCGGCGGTAGCGCTCCTCGAGCTCCTGCCCGGATCCCGGCGGCATGGACAGGATCCGGGCCATCCCATCGGCCTCGCGCACATCCGCGGGCAGAGACTCCATGGCCCGGCCGCGAAGCAGCATCCCGGCATCGCGGGTTGCCGAGACCAGCCGCCAGGCTTCGGCGAGGATCTGGGCATCGTCGGCATTGATCAGTTCCAGCTCGGCGGCTGCGGCGAGTGCGGGCAGGGTGGCGGTGGTGCGCAGTTGCGGATGGGCGTGGGCGTGCTGGAGCTGGATGAGTTGGACGCACCACTCGACGTCGGTGAGGCCACCGTGACCGAGCTTGAAGTGGGTCTTCCGGTCCGCGCCCCGGGGCAGCCGCTCAGCCTCCATCCGGGCCTTGAGGGTACGGATCTCGCGCAGCTGGGCCGGGGTGAGGCCCCGGGCGGGCCAGCGGATGGGATCGATGACACCGGTGTATGCCGTCGCGAGATCGCGATCGCCAGCGATCGGGGTCGCTCGCAGCAGGGCCTGGGCCTCCCAGACTAAGGACCACCGGTCGTAGTAAGTCCGGTAGGACGACAGGGAGCGGACGAGCGGGCCGTTGCGACCCTCGGGGCGCAAGGTGGCGTCCACCTCAAGGGACGGGTCCGGCCCACGCCGACCGAGCACGGCAATGAGCTCCTTGACGATGACCAACGCCTGGGCCTGCGCGGCCTGCTCGTCGGCACCGGGCAGCGGGTCGTGGACGAAGACGACGTCGGCGTCGCTGCCGTAGCCAAGCTCCCCGCCACCGATGCGCCCCATCCCGACGACGAGCAGCGTGGTCAGCGGCTCGTCCCCGGCGATGCGACCGCACACCTGGTCCAAGGCGACCTCGATCAGGGCAGCGCTCAGATCGGTCAGGGCAGCGCCGGACTGCTCGATGGTGAGCATCCCCGACAGGTCCGCGACCGCAATCCGGAACAGCTCGGAGCGGCGGATGGCCCGGGCCGCGGTCACTGCGCCGGCGAGGTCGCCTTGACGGTTCGCGGCGGCGCTCATCCGGCGCTGGACGTCCTCGCGGCTACGCGGCTCAAGACCGCGGGCATCCCCGAGGTACTGGACGCACTCAGGGGCCTGTTCCAGCAGGTCGGCGGCGAACCGGCTTCGACCCAGGGTGTGGGCGAGACGCTCGGCGGCCGAGCCCTCGTCGCGGAGCATCTTGAGATACCAGTGGGTGGCGCCCAGGGTGTCGCTGACCTTGCGGAAGGCGAGCAGTCCGGCGTCGGGGTCGGCCTCGTCGGCGAACCAGCCAAGCATGACCGGCAGGAGCTGGCGCTGGATGGCGGCCCTTCGTGAGACCCCCTCGGTGAGTGCCTCGAGGTGCCGCAGGGCCCCCCGGGGGTCCCGGAACCCCAGCGCGGACAGGCGGTCCAGCGCGGCCTGTGGCGTCAAGCGCGCCTCGTCCGAGGACAGCCGGGCGACGGCGGCGAGCAGCGGCCGATAGAAGATCCGTTCGTGCAGTCGGCGCACCTCGCGTGCCTGCCCCTGCCAGGCCGCGAGGACCTCGCCGGCAGGGTCGGCTCGATAACCGAGCGCCCGGCCCAGCCGGCGCAGTTCGCTGGGCTCGGTCGGCATGAGGTGGGTCCGTCGCATCCGGTGCAGCTGGATCCGATGCTCCAGGGTGCGCAGGACGCGGTAGGCCCGGGCCATCGACGCGGCATCGTCCCGGCCGACATACCCTCCAGCGGTGAGCGCCGCCAGCGCGGCCAGGGTGTTCTCGCAGCGCAGGGTCTCGTCGGTGCGACCGTGCACGAGCTGGAGCAACTGGACGCTGAACTCGACATCCCGCAGTCCACCTCTGCCGAGCTTGAGCTGGCGTTGGGCCTCAGCACTCTTCACATGGCCCTCGACCCGGCGGCGCATAGCTTGGACGTCGTCGACGAAGTGCGCGCGCCCAGCCGCCTGCCACACCAACGGTTTGATCGCGGCGAGATAGGCAGCCCCGACAGCACGATCTCCAGCGACGACTCGGGCTTTGAGAAGTGCCTGGAACTCCCACGTCTTGGCCCACCGCTCGTAGTAGGCCCGATGGCTGGCGACGGTCCGCACGAGCGGCCCCTGCTTCCCCTCGGGCCGCAGTGCGGGGTCGACCTGCCATAGCGAGCCGGCCGGCGTCACCGCAGAGCAGATCCGGATGAGGTGTGTGGCGAGCTGGGTGCCGACCGCCAGGGCCGACGCCTCGTCGACCCCGTCAGCCGGCTCCGCAGCGAAGATGACATCGACGTCGCTGAGGTAGTTCAGTTCCCGACCGCCGGTCTTGCCCATCCCGATGACGGCCAGGCGACACCCCTGGGCGCCCTCGCCGACCGTCGCGCACGCGATGCCCAGTGCGACCTCCAGCGCCGCCTGGGCGAGATCGGCCAGCGCCGCTGCCGTCGGCACGAAGCTCTCGGTCGGCTCAGGAACGCAGACATCGAGTGCGGCGATTCCGAGCAGCTGGCGGCGGTAGCCGACCCGCAAGGCGTCCTCGCTGCTGCGTGGCCCGTCAGTGGCGACCTCGCCCTGCAGTGCCGCGACCCGCTCAGCGGTCGTCATCGGCGCCGCGTCCCGCACGGCCGGCCAGTGTTCGGGGTGGGCCACGAGGTGGTCGGTGAGGGCGAGCGAGGAGCCGAGGAGGAGCAGCAGGGTGCGCCGGTATGCCGCGTCCGCACGCAACGCGGTCAGGGCCTCCTCGGCGACAGGTGAGTGGGTGAGCGCCTCGACGAAGCGGACCAGGCCCAGCAGCGCTTCGTCGGGATCGGGCACTGCCGAGGCCTCACGGGCCAGATCCCCGCGACCGAGCCCCCCGGGCACCGTCAGCAGCGGGGCGAGCGCGGGGTCATCCAGGAGTCGCTGCGCCCGGCCCGGGTCCGAGAACCCAAACCGGGTCAGGTCACCGGCGATCGTGCCGCTGGGGCGTGGGTTCACAGTCGGGGCAGATAGCGCTCGAGTTCGAAGGCGGTCACCTGGGCACGGTAGTCGACCCACTCCTGGTGCTTGTTGCGCAAGAAGAACTCGAAGGTGTGCTCCCCGAGGATGTCCGCGACGAGCTCGGAGGCCTCCATGACCGTGATCGCGTCATGAAGCGAGGTGGGCAGGCGCTGGATGCCCATAGCGCGCCGTTCGGAGCTGGTCAGGCTCCACACGTCGTCCTCGGCCTCAGGGGGAAGCTCGTAGCCCTCCTCGATGCCCTTGAGGCCCGCGCCGAGGATCACGGCGAAGGCGAGATAGGGGTTGCATGCCGGGTCGATGGTGCGCACCTCCACTCGGGTGCTGTTGCCCTTGCTCGGCTTGTACATCGGCACCCGGACCATGGCGCTGCGGTTGTTGTGCCCCCAGGTCAGGTGCGCTGGAGCCTCGCCGCCACCCCAGAGGCGCTTGTAGGAGTTGACCCACTGGTTCGTCACGGCGGTGATCTCCGCACCGTGGCGAAGCAGGCCGGCGATGAAGGCCCGGGCGGTGCGGGACAGATGGTAGGGAGCGCCAGCCTCGTAGAAGGCGTTGCGGTCCCCCTCGAAGAGCGAACAGTGGGTGTGCATTCCCGACCCTGGGTGCTCGGCGAAGACCTTCGGCATGAACGTCGCGTAGATGCCCTGCTCGAGGGCGACCTCCTTGATGACGGTGCGGAAGGTCATGATGTTGTCGGCCATCGACAATGCGTCGGCGTAGCGCAGGTCTATCTCGTTCTGGCCCGGGCCGCCCTCGTGGTGGCTGAACTCGACGCTGATTCCCATCGACTCGAGCATGGTGATCGCTGCCCTGCGGAAGTCGTGTCCGGTTCCGCGGGGGACGTGGTCGAAGTAGCCGGCCTGATCGACCGGGACCGGCCGCTGCCCGGGAGCGAAGCCCTGACGGAGCAGGAAGAACTCGATCTCGGGGTGGGTGTAGAAGGTGAACCCCTGGTCGGCGGCGCGCCCGAGCATGCGCTGCAGCACGTTGCGCGGGTCGGCCAGGCTCGGGGTGCCGTCGGGCAGGGTGATGTCGCAGAACATCCGCGCCGTGCCTGGGTGCTCACCGCGCCAGGGCAGGATCTGGAAGGTCGACGGATCGGGCTTGGCCAACATGTCCGCCTCGTAGACCCGGGCGAAACCCTCGATCGCCGAGCCGTCGAACCCAATGCCCTCTGCGAACGCGGCCTCCAGTTCGGCGGGGGCGATCGCGACCGACTTCAACGTCCCCAACACGTCGGTGAACCACAGCCGCACGAAGCGGATGTCCCTCTCCTCGATGGTGCGGAGGACGAATTCCTGCTGGCGATCCATGAGGCGCATCCTGCCGCACGGGTGTTTCTATTCCGTTACGCCCGACTAGCCTGTCCGCCATGGTTGACCCACTGCCGGCCGCTGCCGCCGAGTCCAGCCCGCTCGCACCGGAGAGCACCGCGCCCTACGGCACCGGAGCCCAGGCCGCGCCGCAGCGCCGCATCCGCATCCCGCACCTCCTGGCGATGAAGGAGCGCGGCGAGCGGTGGGCGATGCTCACGGCATACGACATGTACACCGCAGAGATCTTCGACGAGGCGGGCATCCCGGTCTTGCTCGTGGGTGACTCCGCCGGCAACAACGTCTACGGTTTCGAGACGACCGTTCCGGTCACCGTTGACCACCTCCTGCCGCTCACCCGGGCGGTGACGAGCGCGGCCAAGCGGGCCATGGTCGTCGCGGACCTGCCTTTCGGCTCCTACCAGGCCAGCCCGCAACAGGCGCTCGGGACCGCGACCCGGTTCATGAAGGAAGGGCTCGCCCACGCGGTCAAGCTCGAGGGGGGCAAGTCCATGGTCCCCGAGGTGGAACTCCTCGTGCGTGCCGGCATCCCGGTGATGGGGCATATCGGCTTCACCCCGCAAAGTGAGCACGTCCTCGGCGGCTACCGGGTCCAGGGCCGCGGCGAAGGCGCCGAGCGCACCCTGGACGACGCCTTGGCCCTGGAAGCAGCCGGATGCTTCGCCGTCGTCATGGAGATGGTCCCGGCCGACCTCGCAGGACGGGTCACGCAGGCCCTGCGCATCCCGACCATCGGCATCGGAGCCGGCCCGCACTGCGACGCTCAGGTCCTCGTCTGGCAGGACATGGCCGGACTGCGCGGTGGCCGATCGCCGCGGTTCGTCAAGAAGTACGCGAACCTGCGCGCGGATCTGTCCGCTGCGGCCGCTGCCTTCGCCGCAGATGTCGCAGCGCGCACCTTCCCGGCCGTCGAGCACAGTTTCGAGTCGTGACTCGGACGCCGTTGGGTCAGTCCTCGAGGTCGGAGTCGTCCCAGGCGCTCGGGTTGGCCGCTCCCCGCTCCTCCCACTCGCGATCCTGCTCATCCCAGCGCTCGGTTCGTTCGCGGGCGATCTGCAGTGCGCGACGCGCCTCCTCCTCAGTGGCGTAGGGCCCCATGACATCGGCGTCCTGTCCGCGGGTTTGGTCGGTCTCCACCGACTTGGTCACGAGGTTGTACCAGAAGGGCATCGGGGGGCTCCTTGTCGACTCATGCCCGAGACCAGGTGGCCGCGGTGACTCATGCCTAGACTCCACCGTATGCCGCCTGCCCCTTCGAGCGTCACTCCCGGCCGGGTCTCCCCCCTTCGCAGTGTCCCGGCGTCCATCCCACGCCCGGAGTATGTCGGCCGGGCCCAACCCGACGAAGGGCGAAGCCCCGAGATCAAAGACCCCGAGACGATCGAGGCGATGCGCTTGGCGGGGCGGATCGCAGCCCAGGCGCTGGCAGCCGCTGCGCAGGTCATCGCTCCGGGGGTGAGCACTGACGAGATCGATCGAGTCGGTCACGAGTTCCTCCTCGACCACGGCGCCTACCCGTCCACCCTGGGCTACAAGGGCTACCCGAAGTCGCTGTGCACCAGCGTCAACGAGGTCATCTGTCATGGCATCCCCGACGACCGGCCCCTCGCGGAGGGGGACATCGTCAACATCGACATCACGGCATACGTCGGGGGGGTGCACGGCGACACCGACGCGACCTACCTCGTCGGGGACGTCGACGAGGAGTCCCGCCTGCTCGTCGAGCGCACCCGGGAGGCCATGATGCGCGGGATCAGGGCAGCCCTGCCCGGACGCGAGATCAACGTCATCGGGCGGGTCATCGAGAGCTACGCCAAGCGCTTCGGGTATGGCGTGGTGCGCGACTTCACCGGCCACGGGATCGGCACCGATTTCCACTCCGGCCTCATCATCCCGCACTACGACGCCGCGCCAGGGTATGCCACGGTTATCGAGCCGGGGATGACCTTCACCATCGAGCCCATGCTCAACCTGGGCAGCCACGAATGGCAGATGTGGGATGACGGCTGGACAGTGGTCACCAGGGACGGCGCCCGCTCCGCCCAGTTCGAGCACACCATTCTCATCACTGACACCGGCAACGAGATCCTCACCGTGCCCTAGATCGACCCCCGGTCTCCGATTCCCCCACGACGACAGGAGAGCCCCATGACCAGCGTGACAAGCCACCCCCTCGGTATTGACGTTGGCGGCAGCGGCATCAAGGGCGCACCGGTAGACCTGCTCGCCGGCGCATTCACGACCGAGCGGTTCAAGATCGAAACCCCGCAACCGGCCACGCCACGCGCGGTCGCCGCCGTCATCGGGCAGATCGTCGCGCACTTCGACGAGGTCGACCCGTCCTCCCCGATCGGGGTGACCATCCCCGGGGTCGTCCAGCACGGTGTGGTCAAGACCGCGGCGAACATCGACGAGTCGTGGATCGGCTGCGAAATCGAGGACCTCTTGCAGGACGAGCTCGGACGCCAGGTGCTCGTTGTCAACGACGCCGACGCCGCCGGGGTGGGCGAGCTGCGGCACGGAGCCGCCAAAGGCCGCGATGGAGTAGTCATCGTGACGACCCTGGGGACGGGGATCGGCAGCGCCATCATCAACGACGGCGTCCTGCTACCGAACTCTGAGCTCGGCCACATCGAGGTCCGGGGCCATGACGCTGAGAGCCGGGCCGCTGCCTCTGCGAAGACCCGCGAAGGGCTGTCCTGGGAAGAGTATGCCGCTCGTCTAACGACGTACTACCGTGCGGTGGAGCACGTGCTGTGGCCCGACCTGTTCGTCGTCGGCGGCGGGATCTCGCGCAAGGCCGAGAAGTTCCTGCCGCTGCTGGACATCCGCACCCCGATCATCCCGGCCACCCTGGCAAATGCCGCCGGGATCATCGGCGCGGCCCAGCTCGCGGTCGACGCGCGCGCTCACGGCGCCGGCTCGGCCTGATCCGACCCGGTAGCCCTCAGTCGACGGAGACCGGGCCCGCGCCGCGCAGGTCTCGGATCGTCGTCGCCGAGGAGCCGAGTTGGCCGGCCTGCCCGAGATAGAGGGCACGCCCGGCCTCGTTGAGCAAGCCGTCGTGGATCGGGATCGCCACCGGCGCGGCGTGCCGGCGCAGGAAGGCGGTCATCTCCCGGCTGCGCTGCCACGGGGCGTTGAGCGGGAAGGCCAGAACATCCACCGGGCCCGGATCGGCATCAAGGGCATCCCCAGGATGGTAGAAGGTCGGCTCACCCGGGGCGCTGATGAGGACCCCGACGTTGCTGATTCGAGGGATGTCCTCGTGGATGAGAGCGTGCATCGCTCCCACGCCACGCACACTGAGCCGGTCGATCGCCACCGCCTGGTGCCCTGTGGGCGCCGCCGCCACCCCCAGCTCCGCGAGCAGGGGCACCGACTCCGGGTCGGCCATGACCAGTGCGTTCGGGTTGCGGCGCACCAATTCGGGCACTCGGGCGCGGTCGAGGTGGTCAGGGTGCTGGTGGGTGATCACGATCGCGGCGAGATCGCTAACCTCGAGGAAGTCCCCCGCGAACGAGCCAGGGTCGATGAGTACGCGGGCCCCTGCCACGTCGACGAGGACGCACGCATGGCCCAGATGGGTGAGCCTCATGACTCCACGGTGGCCCCACGGACGCCATTGCGCAACCGGCCGACCCCGGCGACACACCGAAGCGATTCGGGTGGGGATGCTGCGACGGATGTGACCGCTGTCGTATCGTCGAGGCGGTTCCGGTGAGGGAGTGGCGATGACGAGAACGACACACCACGACTTCGGCGTGCCTTCGAGCCGCTCTCGCAGGGGACTGCTCCCGGTGGCGGCGGTCCTGCTTGCTGTCCCCTGCGCACTCGGGCTCAGCGCGCCCGGCGCAGTGGCTGCGGTCCAGGCCGACGATGTCTTCCCCACGCAGGCGCAGGTCGACGCCGCGAAGGCCAACGCCGCCCAAGCAGCCGCGATGGTGAGCCAGATCGAGGCGCAGTATGCCGCGGCGAGCAGCCGGCTCCTCGTCCTGCAGCAGCAGGTGAGCGCGGCCATGGCAGCGGTTGCAGCAGCCCAGTCCCTGTTGCAAAGTCGCACTGCCGAGCTTGAGGACGCGGAGACGACAGCTGCCGACGCGCGCACGCGCCAGAGCGAGGCGACCCAGGCTCTGCGCCGCGACGCTGCGGTGATGTACCAGGAGCAAGTCGGTGGGCTCGGCCAGCTCTCGGTCCTTCTCGGCGAGGGCGGACCACAGCGGGTGGCCGACTACACCTCGGCGATGACCCACGTCGCCACTCAGCGACAGGCCAATGTGGATCTTGCCTCCGACTCGGCGAACATCGCTGCCGAGGCGACCCGTCGCGCGTCGGTGGCCCGGGCTCAGCAGCAGCAGGCCAAGGAGGAGGCTGACCGGGCCCAGGCCCAAGCACAGGTGCAGGTCGACGGCGCCCAGGCTGAGACCAACCGGATCCAGGCTGAGCAAGACCGCCGAGTCGCCGACCTTGCGAATCTGCGCCAGGTCGCGGTCCAGGTGGAGCAGGACCGCCAGGACGGCCTGGCCCGAGAGGCCGCCCGGATCGCCGCGCAGCGAGCGGCGGCCGAGGCGGCAGCGCGGGCACAGCAAAGGCCCGCCCAGGGATCGTGGCCGTCACCCCCGAGCGCCCCCACCGGCGGGGGCGGCGACCCTCGAGCGACCGCTCGGTCGCTACTCAGCACGTACGGATGGGGCGCCGACCAGTGGTCCTGTCTTAACCAGCTGTGGATTGGCGAGAGCGGCTGGAACTGGTCTGCGACCAACGCCAGCTCGGGCGCCTACGGAATTCCCCAGTCCCTGCCCGCCTCGAAGATGGCCAGCGCCGGAGCGGACTGGCTGACCAACCCGACCACCCAGGTCATCTGGGGCATGGGCTACATCAGGGATCGCTACGGCTCCCCGTGTGCGGCGTGGTCCTTCTGGCTCTCGCAGTCCCCGCACTGGTACTGACCTGCACTGGTACTGACCTGCTCCGGACCCTGATCCGACTTGAGATTCGCGGACCACTTCTCCTCGATCCGACCGAAGCGCCAGATGGTCACAGCAGTGACCCAGGAGAGGATGAACAAAGCGACGATGGCGTAGCCCGCGTAGTCGAGCGGGATGGCAGCGATCGCGCCGATCGGGCCGGTGGTGATGTTGGCCTGATCGGCGATCACCCCGACGAGCTCGATCGTCCCGATGATCAGGGCGACGGCCACGGAGATGGCGGTGATGGTGATGTTGTAGAAGACCTTGCGCACTGGCTTGAGGAAGGCCCACCCGTAGGCGCCGTTCATCAAGATGCCGTCCGTGGTGTCCATGAGGCACATCCCGGCCGCGAACAGGATGGGCAGGACGAGGATGGCATAGAAGGGCAGGTTGAAGGCGGCGGCGCCACCGGCCAGGACGAGCAGGCCGACCTCGGTTGCCGTGTCGAACCCGAGCCCGAACAGGACCCCGATCGGGTAGATGTGCCACGGTTTGCGCACCGACTTGGTCAGCCCGCCGAGGAAGCGGTTCATGAAGCCGCGGTTGTTCAGGTGCTCCTCGAGTTCGGACTCGTCGTAGTGGCCCTCTTTCATCCGCCGGAAGACCCGGATGATCCCGATGAGAGCGGCGAGGTTGAGCAGGCCGATGATCCACAGGAACACCCCGGAGACCGAGGCCCCGATGATGCCGGTGACCGAGTGCAGTTCCGACCCGTCGTTCTCCACCTGGCCGGCCAGGGCCTTGACCCCGACCGAGAGCAGGAACGCGAGCCCGAAGACGATCGTGGAGTGCCCCAGGGAGAACCAGAAGCCGACCGACAGCGGGCGATGCGAGATGCCCTGTTCGGCACGGTCGGTAAGCAGCTTGCGGGTGGTGTTGTCGACCGCGGCGATGTGGTCGGCGTCGAAGGCGTGCCGCAGGCCGAAGGTGTAGGCCAGGATCCCGACGCCGACGGTGAAGACCGGGGTGGACCCGCCGAGCCGGTAGTGCTCGGGGACGACGAGCCCGAGCAGGACGCCGAAACCCACCAGGTGCAGGAAGCCGATGAACGCGTACATCCCGAAGACTGATCGTCGGTCAGCGCGGTCCAACTCCTGCCAGAAGACCTTGGCCCGTTGGAACTTGCTGGGGGACTCGGCGGTGACGACGGCAGCGCTCATGGGGAAGGCCTTCCTGGTCGGCGCGCAGGGCCCGGTGAGGGAAGGCGATGTGGTCGGCCGTTATTGCTAGATATTGGCAATAGACCACTAAACCACGATTCCTGGGACACCGTGCCTTCGTGGCCCAGGATCTTCAGCGGGGCCTTGGGTCATCGGTTCGTGGCTCATCCACCGCACCGCTGGGATCAGGACCGGGCGAAGAACCTCACATAGAAGGCCAGGAACACCAGGACGATCCCGACGTTGACCATCAGCCGCGCCCAGGGATGGTCACGGAAGAGCAGGATGTCCAGCCCGACGATGACGGCAACCATCGCCAGCAGGTACACCACCACTGCGACTCGCATGGGGTTCTCCTCTCGCTGGGCGTCAGGTTCGGCTCATCGGTTCCTGTCGGTAGTCTCGACGGTGACAACCTGGTCGACCGTCGTCATATCGGCCACCTTCCCAGTGTCGCTCACTTCGCGGATCGGATGACGCGCTCGGCGTCATCGGTTGTGCACAGATGTAACCGTCCGCTCTAACTCCGCTTCCGACCCCACCGGTCCACCCGCCGACCCGGCTCTCTTCATCGGCGGCCGGGCCGTCCTCTTCGGGGTGGTGTCACTGGCTCTGGTCATGAGCACCCTGGACCAGACGATCGTCGCCACGGCTCTCTCCGATCTGGAGCAGGGCCTGCACACCTCGATCACCTGGGCAGGATGGACCATCACCGCATACAGTCTCGGTTTGGTCCTGACACTGTCGGCACGAGATCGCGCGGTGGGGCTGTTCGGCTCCTTCTTCACCACCGGGGCGATGATCGGCCAGGTGCTCGGTGGGGTGATCGTCGCCTACGTCAGCAGGACACGCTCACCGGGTGGTCGTCGTACACCAGCGTTACGGACTCAACTATCGAATGCCGGGTGTTGTTGGTTCGATCGTTCAGTCGCCGAGCTCAACGCGGCGGCGCAGGACGTACTCGTCGAGTTCGGCTCGGATCGCATCATCCATGGGTGGCTGCTCGTAGTCCTCGAGCCGCTTGCGCCAGATCTGTTCGGCGCGGGCCGCGGTGTCATGGGAGCCGTTGCGAACCCACCGCTCGTGATTGTCCGCGTTCGACAGGAACGGGCGGTAGAAGCACGTTCTGAACCGATCCAGGGTGTGCATGGCGCCGAGAAAGTGGCCGCCAGCGCCGACTTCCTGATGGGCATCGAAGGCCAGTGATGCCTCGTCGACCTCCATCGGTTCAAACTCGTGCTGCAGCATTTGCAGGATCTCCAGGTCGATGATGAACTTTTCGTACCCGGCGACCAGGGCACCCTCAAGCCACCCGGCGGAGTGCATGACCCAGTTGGCGCCAGCCAGGAAGGTCGGCAACATGGTCATCATCGCTTCATAGCCAGCCTGGGCGTCCGGCGACTGGGATGAGGTGAGCCCTCCGCCGGTGCGGAACGGCAGGCCGAATCGCCGAGCGATCTGCCCTGTGCAGAGCACGCCGATGCCGGACTCGGGGGTGCCGAACGTCGGCGATCCTGACTGCATGTCGATGGTGGACAGGAACGAGCCGAACACCACCGGCGCACCGGGCCGGATGAGCTGCGACAGGGCCGCGCCGGACAACGCTTCAACGATCTGTTGCACGAGCGTAGCCGGGATGGTGACCGGCGACATGGCCCCCATCAACAAGAAGGGAGTAAGCACCACGGGTTGCGCTGCCGCGGAGTAGACGAACAAGGCATGCAGCATTCGTTCGTCCCATCGCAACGGAGAGTTGCAGTTGATCACGCTGAGCGTGGCTGGGGTTTGCTCAATCTGTGTGCGTCCATGCTCCCTCCCGCGGCCATCTCCGAAGACGATCGAGGCCATGGTCAGAGTGTCTTCAGCGTTAGGCCCGGACACGACGTTGCCCATGAACACTTTGTCGGTGAGCGTCGTCAACGCATAGATCATGTCGAGGTGGCGGCTGTCGAGCGGACGGTCGTTGGGCTCACAAATCACCCCCCCGGCAGAGTCCAAGACCTCGAAGGACTGCGACAGTTTGGCGAAGTTGCAGAAGTCCTCCATGGTGGCGTCGCGGCGAATACCGCCCCCACGGACGAACGGTGCGCCATACACGGACGCGAACGTCATCGCGTCCCCACCGACGCGGATGGAACGCTGGGGGTTGCGAGCCTGGACGTCGAACTCACGCGGCGCCTTCGCCACCTGCTCCAACACGAAGTCTGGGTCGAGGAACACCGTCCTCTCCTTGACCTTCTGCCCGGCGGCACGGAACATCGCCAGCGCCCGAGGATCATGGAACTCGACGCCGACCTCAGTTATCAGGCGGCGCCAGCCACGGTCCAAGACGTCCATGGCGTTCTCGCTGAGGATCTCGTATCGAGGCATCCGGTTCACGAACATTGGCTTCTCCCTTGCCACCCTCCGATGGGCTGGCTTTGCGTCTTGGACGCTTGACGCTTAGTAGCCTCCGCCGCCGTCGACAACCGGGCAAGCAGCGGATCATCACTGGAAAGTGGAGCAATCGACCACCGATAAGTTGCGGCAGTCACTCAGTAGCCAGCAACGTGAGCGTCCCCTACGATCCGTCCAAGTGCATGCGTCCCCGCGACAGGAGGTGCGGATGTCGGGTTTGCTCTCGCGGCGTTCCTTGATCCAGGCCGGTTTGGGTGGACTTGCGCTGGGTGGTCTAGGCGCGTGCGGCGCGCCCCCCTTGGTGGTGCCGAAGACGGCTCCCAGGGGCACGCCGGTGCGCGGGGGAACGATGCGCATAGCCCGACCGGCTGCTAGCGCGGCTGAGACCTTGGACCCGGCGAGTTCGTTGTCGGCCTACGAGTACCTCGGCGCCATCTACAACCGCTTGGTGCGCTTGGACCCCGCCGGTGAGACGGTGCCGGATCTTGCCGAGGAATGGTCGCACAACTCCGATGCCACGGTTTGGACGTTCCGACTCCGCTCAGGAGTCGACTTCCACGATGGCCGACCATTGACCTCTCAAGACGTCCAGTACAGCATCCGCCACATCCTTGACCCCGAAACCGCCTCGCCGCAAGCAGGCACGCTGTCGACCATGATCGACCCTGACCGCATCGACGCCGTGGACGGCACCACCATCCGGTTCAGACTCAAGACCGCCAATGCCGAGTTCCCCTCGCTGCTAACCGCCTACCAGTGCTACATCATCCCCCAAGACTCCGCTGGCACGATCGGGACTACCGGCATTGGGACGGGGCCGTTCTCCTTGGAGTCCTACCAGCCTGCCGGTCCTGGCAGCGTGGTGGTCAACCGGAACTACTTTGGCGGGCGTCCAGCCTTGGATCGCATCGAGTTCTTCTCCATCCAGGACACCTCGGCCCGGGTTAACGCCTTGCTCGCCGGTCAGGTCGACCTCTTGTCGCAGACCAACATGGACAACGCGACCGCCCGAGTGGTCATCGGGTTCTCGGGCACCACGCTGGCGCGGGTGCCAAACGCACAGTGGTACACAATGCCGATGCTGTTCACCTCCGAGGAGTTCAAGAACCCAGACGTCCGCAGGGCGATGAAGCTCGCCTACGACTCCGATGAGCTGCTCAAGACCGCCCTGCAGGGAACGGGGTCCGGCGGCTGGGACGTGCCTGTGCCGCCCACGATGACCGGCAGGTTGCAGAAACAGCGGCCTTATGACCCCGAGCAGGCAAGGGCACTGTTGAAGAAGGCCGGTCACGACGAGTTCCGGGTGCCGATCTACACCTCGGCGTACGAGCCCAACCTCACCCCAATCGCAGTCGCCTACGCCGATCAGGTCCGCCGGGCCGGGATCCACCTCAAGATCACTAACGTGTCGGCAGACTCTTACTACACGTCAGTATGGATGTCCAAGCCACTGATGGTGAGCTACTGGTACACGGGTCGCCCGATCGACCAGCTGCTCAACCAGATCTTCCGCTCCGGCTCCAGCTACAACGAAGCGGCCTGGTCCAACGAACAGTTCGACCAACTCCTGGACGCAGCTCGAGCCGACACCAACGATGAGACCCGGCGAGCCAAGTACGAGGACGCCCAGCAGATCATCGTCGACGACGGCGCCGACATGACGCCGGTGTTCGGTGACCGGCTGGTCGGCCTGTCAGACAAGGTCGTCAACTACCACGAGTACGGCTTCGAGTTCGACTACATCAATATCGGGCTCAAGGAGTGAGCCGATGATCCTCATACTTCGCCGGTTGGCCGTATCGATAGTCACGCTGTTCCTCGCCTCGTTCTTCGTCTTCTTCGCTGTCCAGGCCCTGCCTGGCGACGTGGCCCAGCAGTTGCTCGGGCAGAACGCCACCCCTGAGGCCGTGGCGACGCTGCGGGCCAAGCTCGGCCTCGATGACAGCGTCTGGGTGCGGTACGGCAACTGGCTGTCCTCAGCCATTCACGGTGACCTGGGCACGTCCCTGGTCAGCGGGAAGTCGGTATCCGGCACCATTTGGGCCGCCTTCACCCACACTCTGCTGGTGGCCGTGCCAGCCATGCTTATCGGCGTCACCGTTTCGGTGCTGCTCGGCGTTTGGGCCGCCTCCCGTCGGGGCGGTCGCATTGACCACGCGGTGTCGGTGTTGTCACTGGTGACAATGAGCATCCCCGAGTTCGTAGTCGCGACTCTGCTGATCAACGTGTTCGCCATCACGATCCCCATATTCCCCGCGGTGGTACTACAGGGTCCGGCGGCGACGGTGGGCAACCTGCTACCAGCCATATGGCTACCAATCGTGGTGCTCGTCTTCTCCATGGTGGCCTACATCATCCGGGCGACCCGGTCCTCCACCATCGATGGTCTGGCCACCGAGTACGCAACAATGGCAGAGCTGCAGGGTCACCGACGCCGAGTGGTGCTGTTCAAGCATGTACTGCCCACCGCGATGCTGCCGGTGCTGCCGGTGATCTCCATCAACGTGGCCTGGCTGCTCGGCGGCGTCGTGGTCACCGAGACGGTGTTCAACTATCCCGGCCTCGGCAAGCTCATGATCGACTCTGTCTCAACACGGGACCTGCCGGTCCTCCAGGCGATCGCTCTGCTGAGCGCCTGCGTCTACGTCTTGGCGAACCTGGTCGCCGACATGACGGCGATGGGCCTCGACCCTCGTCAGCGGACCTCGTCGCCATCCCGGCAGGTCACAACCGCGCCAACTGATGACCTTGAGCAGAAGGGACCGGCAGCATGAGCATGCTGATGCTGGTACGTCGGGCCCGCAGGCTGGGGACACCGACCCTGGTCGGTATCGCTATGGCCCTGGTCGTCGTGCTCCTCGCGATCTTGGCGCCCTGGCTAAGTCCCTATGACCCGGTGGCAACCGACTCCACTGTGGCGCTGCAGGGTGTGAGTTCTTCACACTGGCTCGGGACCGACGCCTTCGGGCGCGACATCCTCTCCCGCGCCCTGTGGGGTGGCCGGTTCGCTCTGGTGATTTCACTACTGGCCACGACGCTTGCCGTGGCAATCGGCACCATGGTCGGTGCCCTGGCCGCGTACTACGAAGGCCCCATTGACGGCGCCATCACCCGAGTGCTCGATGCGATCCTGGCCGTGCCGTCAGTGCTCTGGCTCCTGCTGATCGTCTCAGTCTTCGGCACCGGCACGTTGGTTATCGTCGCCGCCATCGCAGCGGTGTACTGGCCTGCCGTAGCTCGAGTGGTCAGAGGGGCCGCCCGGCCGTTGATGCGCTCCGACTACGTGGTGGCTGCGAAGGCCCGCGGCGAGAGGTCCGTCCCCATCATCACCCGTGAGGTACTCCCCAACATCTTGGACACGATTCTGGTCGAGTACGCGATGAGGGCTTGCTGGGTGATCCTCCTGGTCTCGACCTTGTCCTTCCTGGGCTTCGGCGTGAACCCACCAACGCCGGACTGGGGTTTGATGATTCAAGAGAACCGCACCGCGCTCACGGTCGCTCCGATGGGAACCCTGGTGCCCATCGTCGCCTTGGCCGTGCTCGTAGTCGGCCTCAACCTTGCCGCAGATGGCTTGGGCAAGTACTTCGGCGTCGACCGGGCGATGCGGGGGGTGGCGGTGTGAGCGCGACCACGAGCACTCGGCCGGCAGCTACCCCGGATTCCGCCGAGGACCTGGTGATCGTCGACGATCTGACTATCTCCTACCAGGCCGGGGATTCACGGGTGACCGTGGCCGAGGCAGTGAGCTTCGTCGTGCACAAGGGCGAAGCGATGGGTCTCGTCGGTGAATCCGGCAGTGGGAAGTCGACCGTTGCACGGACCCTGCTTGGACACCTACGAGCTGGCTCGCGCATCGACCACGGCACCGTCCACGTCCTAGGCCGGGATGTCTTCGCTCTCAGCTCTGATGATCTGCGCGGGCTGAGGGGCCGGCAGGTGGCCATCGTCCCGCAGAACGCCGGTCAGTCATTGACGCCGTCCATGCGCGTCGGGGCCCAAATCCGGGATGCGCTGACCGTGCATGGCCTGCCAGCCGACACCGAACGCCTCGTGGAGTTGGCTACGCTCGTGCGGCTCCCGAACCCCGAGACGATCATTGAGCGCTACCCCCACCAGCTCTCTGGTGGGCAGCAACAGCGCATCGCCCTAGCCATGGCAGTAGCAACGGATCCGCAGTTAATGGTGTTGGACGAGCCCACCACAGCCCTGGACGTGATCACCCAAGGTGCAGTGCTGGCCCTAATCGAGGAACTCCGTCAGCGGCTGCACATGTCGATCGTCATCGTCAGCCACGACCTCGGCGTGGTATCGGCGATCGCCGACAAGGTTCTGGTCCTCAAAGACGGGCGTGTGGTCGAGCGCGGCAGCGCCAGCCAGGTGTTGACCCACCCTCAAGACCCCTACACGCAGCGGCTGCTCGCGGCCGCACCCCGACTGCACCCTGACGAGCACCACCCAGCGGCCGAGCCCATCCCGTTCGACGACACCGCTCCCGTGGTCCTTCGATGCCAGGACGTGAGCATCCGCTACCCCCGCGCGCGCGCACGGGCGGTCAAAGGCTTCGAACTCGACCTGCGACAGGGCGAGACGGTTGCCATTGTCGGGGAGTCCGGGAGCGGCAAGTCCACGGTCGCCCAGGCCATCGCCGGCCTGCTGGGAGTCGAAGACGGTCAAGCCGAGCTCACTCCGCCTGGAGCTGACCGGCAGGACCTGCGAAAGCCGGTCAACAAGCGGCCCGCCGAAGTCAGACGCTCGGTACAGATGATCTTCCAGAACGCTGACCTGGCACTCAACCCACGCCGCAGCATCGGTGACTCCGTCGGCCGGCCGTTGCGGCTCTTCGGGCGCACCCGCGGCCGAACTCAGACCCGTCAACGCGTGGCCAAGCTACTCAGCGAAGTCGGGCTGCCCGAACAGTTCGCGACACGAGTACCTGGCCAGCTATCAGGTGGGCAACGTCAACGAGTCGGAATCGCTCGTGCTCTGGCCGCCGAGCCCTGGCTGCTGATCGCCGACGAGATAACCACAGCCCTGGACGTGTCGGTCCAAGCCGACGTGCTCCGCTTGCTCGACGAACTACGTGAACGGCACCAGCTCTCGTGCCTCTTCATCAGCCACGACCTGGCCGTGGTCAAGAGCATGGCCCACCGCATCGTGGTCATGAAAGATGGGTATGTCGTCGAGTTCGGCCCGGCCGAGACTATTCTCTCCGACCCTCGACACCCATACACCCAGACGCTGCTCGACTGTGTGATGGAACCAGGTCAAGAGCATCTACCCGCTATCAATCTGGAGGAGCGGGTCCAACCGGTGGACCCAGCAGCCGTCCTGGTCGATGTCGGCGACGGACACTGGGTCAGACGCGACCGGGGAGTCAGCGCAGGATGATTCGCCACGTCGATATACCCGACGAGCAGGTGATGGTGCAGGATCAGTGGATTCCCTTACCGGACGGCATCCGGCTCCATGCGCGGGTCTGGTTGCCTGTCGATTGTGGTGAAGAACCGGTCCCGGCCCTGCTTGAGTATCTGCCGTACCGGCTGGACGACTGGACCAGCTTTCGCGACAGCGAACGCCACCCCTACTACGCAGCCCACGGATACGCCTCGGTGCGGGTGGACATCCGCGGCACCGGCAGCTCGGAAGGCTTCTTCGACGACGAGTACTCTGAGACCGAACTTGCCGACGCCGAGGCCGTGATCGCGTGGCTGGCCGCGCAATCATGGTGTACCGGTCGGGTCGGCATGTTCGGGATCTCATGGGGGGGCTTCAATTCCCTCCAGCTCGCCCAGCGGGCCCCGGAGGCCCTGGACGCTATCGTCACCGTCTGCTCTACCGACGACCGCTACGACAACGACGTGCACTACATGGGTGGCGCCCTGCTGGGTATCGACATGGCGGCCTGGTCAGCCGCCATGTTCGCCTTCGGCGCCCGCCCGCCGCGCCCAGAGGTGGTGGGCAAGGGCTGGGTTGAACGCTGGCGGGAGCGACTGGACCGGATGCAACCGCTCGCGCCGGTGTGGATGGCCCACCAGGATCGCGACGACTACTGGCGGCGGGGCAGCGTGTGTGAAGACTACGGGTCCGTGCGGGCAGCGGTGCTGGCAGTTGGCGGCTGGGCCGACCCCTATCGGGGCACGGTGCTACGGCTCTTGGAGAACCTCTCCAGTCCTCGCAAGGGAATCATCGGTCCCTGGTCCCACCAATACCCCGAGCGCGACAAGGCGCCTGGGCCGCACATCGGGTTCTTGCAGGAGACCCTGCGCTGGTGGGACCGATGGCTGAAGGACATCGACACCGGCGTCGAGGACGACGCCGACCTCAGGGTCTGGATCAACCACAGCATGCCGCCTCAGACCCATATCGCGGAACGGGAAGGGCACTGGCTGGCGGTGCCTAGCTGGACTTCGGCGCCCGAATCGACCAGCCTCGCGTTCCAGGACGCCCAACTACGGGCTCCGACGAACGACGCAGGTGACAGCGTAACGATCCGATCCCCGTGGGATACCGGACAGGACGCCGGCCGCTTCTTCCCGGTAGGCAACCAGGCCGACCTTCCCCCAGATCAGCGAGCAGAAGACGGGCGCAGCGTCTGCCTGGACTTCCCCGTCGGTGACCAACCCGTCACCATCTTGGGGTGTCCGTCAGTGCGCGTACGGCTGACCAGCGACACGGAACGGGCGAACCTCATCGTGCGTTTGTGTGAAGTCACGCCAGAAGGTACTTCGACACTCATCACCCGCGGGGTGCTCAACTTGGCCCGCCGCCACGGCATGGACCGCAACGACCCGATGCGGCGCGGAGCGGTCCACAACGCCTTGGTCCCGCTGGTCGCCATCGGCCACCAGTTCGCCCCCGGCAATACGATCCGAGTCGCCTTCTCCAACCACTACTGGCCTTGGATATGGCCCCATGAGGCCAACGGCTCGATCACCATGCTGCTCGACCAGGGCGCACTGGAACTGCCGATGGCTCCGCCCACCGGTCCGCCCGTACGGTTCGAACCCGCCGAGCATGCCCGCCCACTGGAGGTCATCGAGCCCTGGTCCGGGGTGCCTGAGGTGCCTGACGACCTCCTCGACAAGCCTTTGCCTCAACGCCTCGTTTGGCGAGACGTGGCCCGCGGCCTCACCATGGTCAGCGTCGACCCTGCCTATGGCACCACTCGCCGATACCCGCACGGCCTGGACTACGCCGAGGGAGTGCGGGAGACCTACCAAGTAGTGCAGGGTGACCCACTATCGCCGCAAGCGGGATCGACCTGGGAGATCGAGTTCTCGGCCCCCGACTGGGGGGCCCGCCTGCAGACCAACTCCAGGATCACCACAGAGCACGGTCAATTCGTGGTGGAGAACCAAGTCCGCGCCGAGCGGCGCGGATCCCGAGGCCGCTGGCATCTCGTGGGCGAGAGGTCCTTCGTCCATCGCGTCCCACGATCGTCGGTCTAACCCGCCGGCGGCAAACCGGAGCGTGATCGGCGGCGCCGGTTAGCCCATGACGGTACCGGAACTGGCGGCGTTAACCGGTCGCCTACGTGAGAACGTCGCCATGTCGATCGGGTTCCCGGTGTACTCGCCGATGTGCACCACCGGGTCGGCGTCGTGGTCGCGGCCGTTCTCCACTTCGTCGATCAGACGCCGCAGCAGGGTGCCTACGATCGGGGCGTTCTTGAACTGGTTGCCGCTGGTGCCGATCGCCACGTAGAACCCATCCGCGTCAGTCCTGTCATAGATGGGGGTCCAGTCGGTGGAGACGTCGTACACGCCAGCAACCCCCGTAGCGCGATTCGGGATCGTCAAGGTGGGGATCCTTCTGCTCGCGCGAGTCAGTTGAGTCTCGAAACAGTCGGCAGACACGGTGGGCCGAGCGGCGTCAGGATCATCGAGCCACTCCAGCGGGTCACACTCCGGCTCGGTGCCGCCGACCAGGAATGTCCCGGCCAGCCCGGGACGCATGTAGACGCCGAGGTCGAGATCCGTGATGCCAGGAACCGGCCATGAATCGGCGCACTCAGACACCGGCTTCGGCGCGCGAGTGTAGTGGACCTCCTGACGCAGAGCGCGCAGCGTGACCGTGAAGTCACCCCCCACGCCCGCCATGGTGTTCACCTGCCTCGACCACGGGCCCGCTGCGTTGACCACCACCGGAGCCTCCAGGCGTGACCCATCGCCCAGAGTCAACCACCACGTGCTGCCGTGTTGTCTGATACCGGTCAAGCGCCGGTTGAACCATAGCCGTGCACCGGCGTGCTCCGCGGCAGACGCCAAGTTGTGCGCAGCATGAGCCGGGTCGTCGATGAATCCCGCATCGGGAGTGAAGTAACCGCCCAACACCGACGTCGCAGGTTCCCAAAAAGCGTCATCAGTGATCGGCCTGTTCGGCCAGTATCGACCGACGTCCAACAGAGGAAACCTGGCCTGCATCCTCCTGGCGTCAAACTCCTCATAGGGGATCCGGTGCTCATCGAACAGATCCAAGACAGGCCGGCGCGCCATCGCTGGGCTGTCGAGATGCAGCACACCCGTCCGGTGGAACGTGACCAACCCAGCAGGGTCAATCCAGCCCAGATGCTCTGCCCACCGCACCCAGCAGTGCTGGGACTCCCACGCCGCCGCGACACCAGCCGGGGTCGAATAGTTAAACCTGATCAGGGCACTGGAGGCGCTCGTCGAGCCGTGACCAGGAGCCCCGCGTGCGTCGAGGACCAGCACCCGCCGGCCCGATCTGGAAAGGGCATGCGCCACCGAGGCTCCGATCACCCCGCAGCCAACGACGACGACGTCCACGGCCTTAGCCATCCTTCGACTCCCTCCCATCCATCTGATGCGATACCTAGAAGGGCTCACACAACCGCTGCGCGTCGTACACGGCGGCGTGGATGTTACGGCTGGCCACGGCGTCCCCGATCCGGAACAGCTGGAACCGGCCCTCCGGATTTCGAAGGATCTGCTGCGGCCGCATCTCCAACAGCGCCCGCTGATCCACCTCCCCAGCGTTGCTCGACAGCGAGACCAAGTCCAGGTACAGCTCGTCCTGCGGCAACGTGCCGTGCTCGACCACGACATGGTCGACGACGCGCTCTGCCTCAATCTCGGCATACTCGTTGAACAGAGTCGCCCGGAGCCTGCCCTCAGGTGTCCTGGCCACAGCCCGAAGCTGCCAGGCCACAGTGATGGTCACTCCCCGTTCGGCGAAAGCCTTCAAATACGCCGGGGCATTCATCCCCCCCACCATCGGCGCGAACCAACGCTCTGGGGTAACCACTTCGACACTGGCACCACACGTGGCGAGCATCTCCGCAGCGTCGAGGCCCGGCTCGGCACCGTTGTCGTCGTAGACCAGTACCTCTCCCTGAGCGCGCAACGACCCGTCCATCACATCCCAGGTGTCATGGACCAACTCCTCGCCCAGCGCGAGGAAAGACCGATTGGGGGTTCCACCGGTGGCAACCACCACTAGATCAGGCTCCTCGGCCAGCACAGTGTCACGCTCGGCAAACACGCGTGTGCGCACGTCGACCCCCAAATGCTGGGCCTCGGAGACCCGCCAGTCGACCAGCCCGAGAAGTTCGCGGCGCCTCGGATTGGTCGCGGCCAGCCTGACCTGGCCGCCCGGTTCGTCGGCAGCCTCAAGCAGTACGACGGAATGACCTCGTTCACCGAGCACACGAGCCGCCTCAAGGCCCGCTGGTCCAGCACCGACCACAACTGCTCGACGACGCCGCCCAGTGCTCGGCCTGATCGAATGGCTCAAGGTGAGCTCGCGGCCAGTTGCAGCATTGTGGATGCATTTGGCATCCCCCGCCTGGTAGATCGCGTCCAGACAGTAACTGGCCCCCACGCAGGGGCGCACCCGGTCTTCCTCACCACGGGCAACCTTCGCCACCAGGTGAGGATCTGCCATCTGGGGCCGCGTCAGGCCCACCAAGTCCAAGATTCCTTCCCTGACGGCGTACCGGGCGGTGGCCACGTCGGAGATCCTGGCGGCGTGCATGATCGGGATGTCGACTGAGGCGCGCACCCGGCCGACAAAGTCGAGGTGGGGACCAATCGGCGTCCCCATCGATGGGATGACCCTGGTTAAGGCCGCATCGCTCTCGATCGAGCCCTTGATCACACTGAGGAAGTCAATCCCGTCATCAATGAAGCACCGCAGCGCCGCCAACGCCTCATCGAACTGCAGGCCCTCCGGGTAGCCCTCCTCCATCCCCAAGCGCAACCCGACAATGAATTCGGGTCCAACTGCCGCGCGCACCGCACGTACGACGCTGCGGGGGAAGGTCAGCCGTGCCGCCAGGTCGCCAGCTAACTCGTCGTCGCGCCTGTTAGTGCGAGGGGACAGAAAGCTGTCAAACAAGTGGCCGTAGGCCTCAATCTCGACCCCGTCCAGCCCCGCATCACGGCAGCGGATCGCGGCCGTGGCGTAGTCAGCGACGATCCGATCCAAGTCCCACATCTCAGCAGCCTTAGGGAACGAACGGTGGGCAGGTTCGCGAAGAGGCGACGGGAAGACCAGCGGTAGCCAATCCCCGCTGAAGTTGCTACTGCGACGCCCCAAGTGAGTGATCTGCAGCATCACCGCGGCACCAGCGGCGTGCACCTCATCAGCCAGGGATGCCAGCCACGGAACGATCTCGTCGCGATAGACCTCGAGGTTGCCAAACGCGGGAGGGCTATCAGGAGACACCACACTCGAGCCACCGATCATGGTCAGCCCGACTCCCCCCCGGGCCTTCTCCACATGGTATGCGCGGTAGCGCTCCTTGGGCAGGCCGCCCTCAGAATAGGCTGGCTCGTGGGACGTGCTCACCACACGGTTACGCAGCCGTAGGTGCCTTAGGGTCAAAGGCCGCAGCAGTGGGTCATCCAGCACAATGGTCCTCCACGCCGTCCATGGTTGCCCACGCGCCGACACCGGCGCCGCTCAGGAACGCTTCGCAGTCCCAGACTACGAGGCCAACGCCGGCAGAACCATGCGACAGACAACGATGCGATCATGCACAATTGGTGCATGATCGACCGCCGTGTGCGTGTTCTTCAGGCATTGGCTCTGCACGGGACCGTCACGGCGACAGCCGAAGCACTCAACTACACTCCATCTGCGATCTCAGCCCAGCTGCGGGCCCTCGCCACTGCCGTGGGCGTGCCATTACTAGAGCCCGACGGCCGTGGCGTCCGCATCACGGCTGCCGGGCGAGTACTGCTCGCCGGCGCGGATGGCCTGCTCGCAGACTGGGAAGAACTGCACACCGCGATGTTGCGGGCGAGCGAGGCACACGGCGGAGCATTGCGCATGTGCGGCTTCTCCGCAGCAGCAGCCACCCTGCTGCCGTGGGTCACCGCCCGACTCCGGATCGATCACCCCAACCTCTCGGTCACGGTCGTCGAGGCGACGCCTGAGGACTGCTTCCGCCAACTGCACACAGGCCGGGCTGACGTGGCCGTGGTCATGGTGACTGCCGACACCCCCAGTCTCGACGACCCACGATACGAGCAGGAGAGCTTGATGGTCGACCCACTCGACCTCCTTCTCCCAGTTGGGCATCGGCTAGACCACGGAGGCCCGCTGAAATTCTCCGACACTGCAACCGAGAACTGGATCGTGGATCGCCCAGGAACCGCCTACCACGGGCTCTTCCTCAACTCCTGTCTCGCTGCTGGCTTCATGCCCACCATTGCCCATCACGCATCGGAGTGGGACACCGGCGCTGCACTAGTCAGTGTCGGGCTCGGTGTCGCACTTGTCCCCAGACTGGCCCACCTGCCCGAGGGCTACGACATTCGCCGGGTGCCCCTCACTGGGGATCCCACACCCCGTCGCCACGTGGTCGCTGCGGTGCGCCGCGGCACCCTCACCAACCCCACAGTGGAGACGGCGCTGAGCGCGCTTCGGGTTCGCGCCGACGAGTTATGCCGCACGCACACTCCCTGACCGGCGAGGACCACAGCACGCCCTGACCGGCGAGGACCACAGCCCGCCCTGGCCGATCCGCCCGCTCCGGAACGTCCGGCGGACCTCATGTGACGGGGTCCACCAGTGGAGGCGCTCTCATGGCCACAGACATCTGCCCGCCCACTCCGACGGCCCGAATGGCTCTACAGGAACCCGGAGGCTTCCTGTTGGATAAGGGCAGTGACTATGACGGACGACGAGGGAGTCCGTGTTCGCGTCTCCCCCTGCGTGTCAAGGTGAGTTGAGGCCAGGACCTCACAGGTGGCGTGTTCACGCAGGTACTCCCGCAGGTTGGGCAGGGACAGCTCCACCCGGCCGCGGGTGGGTGCTTCGATCAGTTCGGCCTGCAGGAGCCGGCGCCGGTACTGGTTGGCGTAGTTGATGTCCACGCCCATGCGTGCGGCGATGTCACTCATCCTGCTCGGGCCGTCATCGACGGCCATGGCAGCCAGGAAGGTGCGATCGACCGGGGAGAGTTCAGCCAGGGCGGGCTCGTGCACGAGACGACCAACCCGACGAACCGCAGCCTCGAGACCGCTGCGCGATTCCTCGATCGTTACCGGCCATCCCCGCCGGATCGGCGCCAGATCTGGAAGCCGACGAGCTGGATCATGAACGGGTACCCCGAGGTTCCGCCGGCGGCCAGGCGCAGCGCCTCCCCGTCGATGACCCGTCCCGCGTTGCGCATCGGGTCCTGGATCGCTCGGGCGACGTCCCGCAACGGCACGCCGCCGAGGTGGCTTCTCTCGGCTCGCCGCAGGAACGTCGTCCCCGGCGCTTCCAGCAGGGCCTGCATGTGGCTGGGGAGCCCGGCGGCGGCGAAGACGACCTGACGGCCTTCCCGGAAGGCGTGCTGAACGGCTTGGGTGATGATCCGGAGGTCCTCGAGTCCGTCACGGCCGACCTCGTCGAGGGTGATGAGCACTCCCCCACCGCGGGTGTCGGCGCTGTCGGCGAGGGTGGTCAAGGCGTGCCGCAGCGACGGCTCGACCGGGAAGCGTGACATGCGCTGGCGAGCCACCCCCAGACCAAAGCCCGCGGCGGAGATGTTGGCACCAGCCAGGTAGGCATCGTGCGCGTCCGGGAAGCCGCTCAGCAGAGCCGGCAGGATGGTGGCGGCCAGTTCATGAGCCACGCCCGCGCGGGTGGTCGAGGATGCCACCAGCCACCCCCGGGCGCGGGCAGCGTCCTCGAGGGCGTTGAGGAGGACGGTCTTGCCTGATCCACGCTGCCCGGTGACCAGCAGTGCCCGGTACGGTGAGCCCGGCCCTTCCTCGAGCCCCTCCACGAACAGGTCGATCTCCCCGTCCCGGCCGACCAGCAGCGGCGGGGTGACACCGAACGTGGGTGTGAACGGGTTGCCGGTGACCACCGACACCTCCTTTACAGTCTCTTAATGTTTTTCTGTAGCTGGTCGGCTTGCCGTGCTGGCGGCCCGGAGCCTCAGCAGAACGATCGATGAACGGCGTCACCGGTCCGTCGCCGCAGCCCTCGGGGCGCGGCGGCATACTCGATCGCCACCTGGTTCGAGCGCGGACGTTGGGGCAGGCGCCCTGGGAGCACCTCAACTTGTCCGACCCGCTCCCCACCCTTGACCTGTCAGCTTCTTGTCGGAGGATCGGGCAGGCACGACCCACCCGTGGGTCTCGTCGACTCGGGCCGGGCGCATGGCTGGCCTGGGCCAACCCCGTCCGTCTGGGCAGGGAGGCAGTCACGTTGCCCAGCAACGGCTCTGCACTGGTCCACGAACGCGGCCTCACTCCTGGGGATCCGTTCGGACACGCTCGAGCGTGCGCCGGTTGGCCCCGGATGCACGCCCGAGCACGTTCACTGCCGGAGGGCGGAGACCTCCTGATGGTGCGCAGCGTTCCTCGCCGCGTCGACTCGGAGACGAACAACCCCGGGAGGCCACCGCTGCCCTCACCGGCAGTGACGTATCCGCCCTCACCAGCAGTGACGTATCGGCCCGCTACTCCCTCAACGGATGCAGCGTCCACCTCCTCAACCGACACGGTCGTCAACATTCAGGGGTGGATGAGTCGGCCGGTACGCCGGGTTCTGTTCCGCAGGCTGGTTACCCTGCCTGCAGCGACGGTCATCCATCTACGACGGCCGTTACCGACCGCCTCAAGCGCCCTACCCGGGTGCTCGGGCGGGCCGCCCTGATAACGCACCCTGTGCGGACTTGCTCCCGATGGGGTTTACCGAGCCGGCCGGGTCACCCCGGCCGCTGGTGGTCTCTTACACCACCCTTTCACCCTTACCGCGCCTCCGAGGAGACGTGGCGGTCTTCTCTCTGTGGCACTGTCCCGCGGGTCGCCCCGGGTGGGTGTTACCCACCATCGTGCCCTGTGGAGCCCGGACGTTCCTCGGCGATGGTTGCCCACCGACGCGACCGTCTGGCCGACTCATCCACGACCAGTGTAGGTCGCCCCCTACTCTCTCCGCTGGCCCCGCCACGATCGGCACGCGCTGGCCCCACCACGATCGGCACGGGCGGCCCGCTAGCGTCGGCGGCGTGCTGATCCTGCTACCGCCCTCTGAGCGCAAGACCGGCCCGGCCCGCGGCCGGGCCCTCGACGTCACGACCCTCTCCTTCCCGGAACTGAGCGAGCAGCGCCGGATGGTCGCGACCGCCCTGAGCACGGTGAGCGCCTCCTCCGACGCACCAGACCTGCTCGGGGTCTCCCCCGGCCTGCTCGACGAGATCGCCCACAACCTGGTCCTGGCCTCCGCGCCCACGGCACCGGCCGCCCGGGTCTACACCGGGGTGCTCTATGACGCCCTCGGCTATGCCTTCCTCGACCCGGCCTCCAGGCGCCGCGCGAACCGCTGGCTCATCGTCGTCTCGGCACTGTGGGGCGCGGTGCGCCCGACGGACCGGATCCCGCCCTACCGGCTGTCCATGGACGTGTCTCTGCCCGGCGTCGGCCCGCTCGCGGCAGCGTGGCGTCCGCACCTGGGGCGCGTCCTGCCGCCCCTGGCTGGTCGCGGCTTGATCGTCGACGCCCGGTCGGCCACGTATGCCGCAGCGTGGTCTCCGGCCGGGCCACTTGCCGAGCGCTGGGTGCACGTCACTGTTCCCGGAGCCTCACACTGGGCCAAGCACACCCGGGGGCTGGTGGCACGCAGCATCTGTGAACTCGGCCTGGACCCACGCACTCCTGATGCCCTCGCGCACGGGCTGGGGGCGGCATACGACGTCCAACTCAGCGAGCCCACGCGGCCCGGTCGGCCGTGGACTCTCGCGGTGCGCACCAGCTGACCGGGCGAAGCCGCGGGTTTCTCAGGGGTCCAGGCTCGTGGCGGCGACAGTCCCGGCGAGGTCGACCACAGCCTCGAGGGTAGCCCGGTCAGGAGCACCGATGACCTCGATCGGCTCGTGGACCCGGGTCCACTCCAGTGCCCCGGCGATGACCTCGACAGAGCGGACTCCACCGACGACGTCGTTGTTGCCGTGCATGACCAGCGCGTATGGCCGGCCCACTGTCGCGGTCAGGCACGGATAGTAGATGGTGTCAAAGAAGTGCTTCAGAGCTCCAGCCATGTAGCCGATGTTCACCGGGGCCACGAGGACGTATCCGTCCGCTTCGAGGACGTCATGGGCATTCGCAGACAGTGCCGGGGCAATGTGGGCCCGGGCCGCACCCTCCAGTCCCGGGTGGCGCACCCCGGCCACTGCTGCCTCGACGAGTTCGGCCAGCGAAGGCGAGACGGTGTGGTGGACGACGAGGATCGTCTTGGGCGCACTCACCGATGACCTCGAGGGAACGCCGCGGTCAGCGCACGATCGACATCCGCCATGAGGTCCTCGGGTTCTTCCAGGCCCACCGAGATCCGGACGGCTCCGTCAGTGATCCCGACCTCGGCGCGCTGCGCCGGGGTTAACCGGCGGTGTGTCGTCGTCGCCGGGTGGGTGGTCAGGGACTTGGCGTCGCCGAGGTTGTTCGAGATGTCGATGAGCTGCAGGGCGTTCATGAAGGTGAATGCTTCGTCCCGCCCGCCGTCGACCTCGAGGGTGAGCACGGTGCCGCCGCCGAGCATCTGCCGCCGAGCCAGGTCGTGCTGGGGGTGGCTGGCCAGCCATGGGTAGTGCACTGCTCGCACCTGCGGCGAGGATTCGAGGTGAGTGGCCAGTGTGAGTGCGCCAGCGGCCATGGCGCGCACCCGGAGATCCATCGTCTCCAGCCCCTTGAGCAGGGTCCACGCATTGAACGGGCTCAGTGCCGGGCCGATGTGCCGCATGAGGTTCTTCACCGGGCCGGCGATGAACTCCTCTGGGCCCAGGACGGCACCACCGAGGACCCGGCCCTGGCCGTCGATGTGCTTGGTCGCCGAGTAGACGACGACGTCGGCACCGTGCTGAAGTGGCGTGGAGAACACCGGCGTACCGAAGACGTTGTCGACCACGACGGTGGCGCCGACGTCGTGGGCCAAGGCACTGACCGCGGCGATGTCGACGAGTTCGGTCATCGGGTTGCTCGGGGTCTCGAAGAAGACCGCCGTCGTCGGCTCTGACAACGCGGATGCCCACTGGTCGAGGTCGGCGCCGTCGACGAGGACGGTCTGCACCCCCCAGCGTGGGAGGATCTCGTCGACGATGATCAGGCAGCTGCCGAACAGGGCGCGGGAGGACACGATCCGGTCACCGGCACCACACAGGGCAGCAAGCGCGACGAAGACGGCGGCCATCCCCGAGGCGGTCGCGAAGCAGGCCGGTGCCCCCTCGATCAGTCGCAGCCGCTCCTCGAAGACGCTCACCGTCGGGTTGCCGTAACGACTGTAGATGTAGTGCTCGACGTCACCGGCGAACGCCGCCTCAGCCTGCTCGGCACTGTCATAGACGAAGCCGCTGGTCAGATAGAGGGCTTCGGCTGTCTCTCCGAAACCGCTGCGGGACAGTCCGCCGCGCACCGCCCGGGTGCGCGGGCCCCAACTGCCAGGGTCCGGGGCGGCGCTCATCAGCCCTGCCGCCACGGCAGCCCGGCGACCTTCCAACCCGCGACACAGCGGTGTCCGGCGTCGTCATGGGGTCCCTCGAACCCGTCGAGGACGTTGTAAGCCGGTGCGAGCCCGGCGGCGGTCGCTGCTTGGGCGGCAGCGATCGAGCGCGCTCCGGAGCGGCAGATGAAATACACCGGCACCCCGCGCTCGACACCTGCGTCCCGAAGCTGCGCGACAAACTGGCTATTGAGCGCTCCGCTCGGATAGGCCTGCCACTGGACGAAGAGAACCTGGTGACCGTCGGGCACGAGCGGCACACCGACATAGTCCCACTCTGCTGCGGTGCGCACGTCGACGAGCCTGCCGCCCCCGGCGGCTACTGCGGCATACGCCTGCATCGGCGTGACATCCCCGGCGTATCCATGTGCAGTCACCATGGCAGCGAGCGTATGCGTTCTCTCAGGCCGCGACGTCTCCGACTCACGTCGTGAGTAGCTGTCATGTCCGGTTCGTGAAGGCGACCGACACCTCGCCGCTGTCCCACAGCTCAATCGCGGTCAGCGATCCGGGCGCCGCGGCCAGGCGCCAGGCCTTGTCCATGGGGATGTCGAGCAGGTGTCCGAGGATGACCATGATCACCTTGCGGTGGCACACCACGACACTGGTCCCTCCCCCCGCGACGACCCGCTCGAAAGCTGGGACCACCCGGCCGGCGAACTCCTCGTGCGACTCCCCGCCCGGGGGGACGAACGCCGGGTCGTCCCGCATCCGGGCGAAGGCCTCACCCTGGTCGGCGAGCAGGTCGTAGACCCGCACTCCGTCCCAGTCGCCGAAGCTCTGCTCGTCGAAGTCCCGGTCCTGTTCCCGGTCGATGCCGAGGACGGCAGCGATCTCGTCCCCGGTCTGCTGTGCCCGAGCCAGCTCCGAGGAGATCAGGCGGACGGGATCGTCCCGAAGCAGGCGCTTGAGTGCCCGCCCAGCTGCCCGAGCCTGGTCCCGGCCGAGATCGGCCAGGTCGGGGTCGGCGCCTCCGCGTCCGTCGAGGCGGCCCTGCAACGTGAAGTCGGTGACGCCGTGCCGGACGAGGACGACGCGGGTGGGGATGCCGCGCCCGGCCACGGCCCCGACGTCCCGGCGCGCTCCGGGTCGGCTCGCCACCGTCATCGACACCGGCGAGGGGACCTCGTCAAGGGTGGACTCGCCACCGAAAACGCGGTCGACCCGCTCCCCGTCCATGGCGACATTGCTCAGCGCGTCTGCGGCCTTGTTACGCTCGCGCGGCACCCAGGTCCACGACACACTCCCGCCGGCAGTGGTGATGGCGGTGACGACCTCACGGGCGGCCAGGGCCAGGCGGCGCATGTCCTCGTGCTTGATCTTCCAGCGGCCGGCCATCTGCTCGATGACCAGCTTGCTGTCCATCCGCACCTCGATGTCAGCACCGGGATCGACGGCGTATGCCGCCTCGAGACCGGCGATGAGGCCGCTGTATTCGGCGACATTGTTCGTGGCGATGCCCAGCGGCTCGGCGCGTTCGACGAGTAAGGCCGCGCTCGTGGCGTCCCGCACCAGCGCGCCGTAGCCGGCGGTTCCAGGGTTGCCGCGTGATCCGCCGTCGGCCTCGACGACGAGTGCTCTGCGTTGGCTGCTCGGCACGGGCTCAGAACCCGGACTCGTCGGTGCGCACGAGGATCCGTCGGCACTCCTCGCAGCGCAGCACTTCGTCGGGTGCCGCGGCGTGGATCCGGGTCAGGTCGGTGGCGTTGAGCTCGAGTTGGCAACCCCCACAACGCCGCCTGGACAGGGCCGCAGCGCCGATGCCCGCGGTGGCCCGAATTCTCTCGTAGAGCGCGACGAGATCCTCCCCGGCGGTGGTGGCAACCTCGGCGCGTGAGGCCACGACCGTGGCCGCCTCGGCATCGAGCTGCGCGAACCGCTCGTCCCGGACCCGCTCCACCCGGTCGATCCGTGCGGCCAGTTCGGCTCGCCCACGGTCGAGTTCGGCGACGTCATGAGTGAGGTCTTCGGCTCGTTCCATGACCGCGAGCTCGATGTCCTCCAGGTCACCCTGGCGGCGAGCCAGGGACTCCAGCTCGCTGGTGAGCGCTTGCAGGTCCTTGGCGGTGCCGGTGCCCGCGTCGAGCCGGGCGCGGTCGCGGGCAGCCCGGTCCCGGACCTGCTGGACGTCGGCTTCGGCCTTGGCCGCCTCCCGCTCGATGTCACCGAGGGCGGTGCGGACCCGCACGAGTTGGTCGTCGAGCAGGCTCGCCTTCCCCAGGAGATCGCTGACCTCGGCGATCTCGGGCACCGTCGCCCGGGCGTGGGCGAGTTGTTCTAGGCGGGTGTCGATGGCCTGAAGGTCGAGCAGGGCGAGCTGTCGGGCCGGGTCTGCTCTCACGGCATACCTTTCCGGTTCGCGGCTCCGACGGTGAAGGTCCAGGGGTCGGTGCACAGGTCGCTGATGAGGATCTCCACCCTAGGTGAGCCGCCGCCGCCTCGGCCAAGGATGCCCGCCAATGACTCTCGGAGCAGTGGCAGCCACACCGCCTCGCTCGCCCAGTGTCCGGTGTCGATGAGATAGGGCCGCCCGCCACGAGCCTCCTCACGGGCCTCCAGCGCCGGGTGGTGGCGCAGGTCGGCGGTCACATAGACGTCCGCACCGCAGCGCCGAGCCGCCTCGAAGGAGTCGTCTCCAGCCCCGGGGAGGACCGCGACCCGACGCACCTGGGCTCGTGGGTCGCCGGAGACGCGCAGGCCTGCCGGAGCCTGCGGCAAGGCCGCATGCACGGCACCGGCGAACTCCCCCAACGTCATCGGCGTGGCGAGGTCGCCGACCCGCCCAAGAGCTTGACCCTCGGACTCGGTGAGCGGTTGCGGGTCGAGCAGACCGGTTGCGGCGGCCAGTGCCCGCGCGACTCCAGTGGCCGCGACGTCGGCGTTGGTGTGAGCCACATAGAGCGCTACCCCCGCAGCCACCAGCCGGGTCACACTGGCACCCTTCGCACTCGTGGTCGCCACTGAGTGGACCCCCCGCAGGAGCAACGGGTGGTGGGTGACCAGGAGGTCGCATCGCGCGGTGATGGCCTCCTCAATGACGGCCAAGGTCGGGTCGAGGGCGAGCAGGACCCGGGCGACCGGCTGGTCGGGGTCACCGGCGACCAGACCGACCCGGTCCCAGGACTGTGCCGTCCCCGGTGGATAGAGGCTCTCGAGGGCGTCGACGACGACCGACAAAGGCACCGACGAAGGCATGGACACGTGGGCCCGGCCGGGATCGAACCGACGACATCCACGGTGTAAACGTGGCGCTCTGCCAACTGAGCTACGGGCCCGGGACTGGCTCGATCCTCCAGGGACGATCCGACCGGTGGGGACATTGTGTCAGCGGCCGGGGTCCTCGCCGGTAGGGCATGGCAGTTCCCGTCCCTTGACGCCACACCCAGCTCGGGTGTCGTATTGGCCAATCCGCCCGCACCGCCAACTCGGTGCAACCTTTCATGCTCGTCCACACCGCTGGGAGAGATCTGTGCGTTCCACCAGAGTCAGACGGATTCTTGCCCCACTCGTCGTCGCGCTCGCCCTCGCGCTCGGGTTGGCTCCGGCGTCGAGTGCAGCGCGTCCACCGAAAGCTGCCCCGCCGAGCAAGGTGGTCGTCATCGTCGTCGACGCGTTGTCCCGGGAAATCGTCCAGAAGTACGGGATGACCAACATCCAGGCGCTCATGCGGGACGGCGTGAACTCACCGAACGCCCTTCTCGGGCACCTGGGATCGGTCACAGTGGTCACCCACAACGTGATCACCACCGGGGCCCTGCCCAAGAACATGGGCTGGACCGACGAGGGCTACCGGGACACCGGTGCCCTTATCGGCCCCGCGGGCGCGATGTGGGTGACCAGCGACTTCACCAGCACCCAGATGTTCGCCCTGCAGAAGAGCGCCGGCTACCCCAAGCTGGCCGACTACCTGCACGCCAAGCGCCCCGGCTCCAAGGTCGTCGCGATCAGCCCCAAGACATATGCCGGGTACGGTCTCGGTGGCCCGGGAGCGGACTCGATCGTCACCTTCTCCGGGCGCAACTACGACTGCGACGGCAACGGGAAGAACTGGCGGGGCCC
>JBDIAO010000014.1:0-47967 GCA_039812375.1 Phycicoccus sp.
ACCCGTGCGGGAGTACCGAGACGGGGTCGCCGCCGTGCTGCAAGGCTACGGTCCGGAGGTGCGCGCAGCGGACCTCGCTGAGGCGGCATACGCGATCGAGGGTGGAGCACTCTGGGTGGCGACGAATGCCGATAAAACTCTGCCCACCGATCGGGGCATCGCACCCGGCAACGGTACGCTCGTCGCTGCTGTCGCCGAGGCCGCGGGACGGGAACCGGATGTCGTGGCCGGCAAACCACATCCTCCGCTCTATCGCCTGGCTCTGGCGCGCTGCGGTGTCGAGCCGGGGCGGGCGCTGGCGATCGGTGACCGCCTCGACACCGACATCGCTGGCGCCCATGCATTGGGGATGTCCTCCCTTCACGTCCTCACCGGCGTCGACGGGCTCAAAGAGGTCCTGTTCGCCCCTGCCGACCGCAGACCTACCTGGGTGGTTCCCGACCTGCGCTGGCTTCATCGGCCCGGAACCGATCCGACCTTGACCGCGGTGCGGGCTCTCCTGACTGACGCCTGGACCGCTCTGGATGCCGGCAGTCGCGACCCGCATTGGATCTCGGACACCCTTGCTGCGCTCGACGCCGTTGCGCGCACGGGCGCTACCGTGGGTTGACCACGCCGCCGCCGCGGCACTGAACTGACACAAGGAGCCACCATGGCCAAGCCGTCCATCCAGAGCTTCGTGGAGTTTGCTTCCGGGCTCGGTGAGATGACCCTCAGCCGAGCCAACGAGGCAGCTGCCGAACTCCTGGCCATCCCGACCATGGCGCCGAAGACCGGCAAGCAGGTCGCGAAGCAGGCCTCCGACCTCGCAGAGGGCCTGCTACACGCCGCTGAGTCAAACCGGCAGCAGTTGCTGTCGATGGTCCGGACCGAGGTCGAGGGAGCGCTGCGCCGCCTCGATCTCGTTGCGGCGTTGCGCGAGTTGGAGTCCCTACGGACGACGGTGACCCACCTACTGGGCCGGGTCGAGGAACTCAGTGGCGCCCTCGGGGTTGGCGCGGGCGGACCTGCCACGACGCGCCCGAAGGCTCAGCAAGGGCCACCGTCGGCCACCACCGACAAGGACGGCACGCGTCCAGCTCGCCTCGCGCACTCAGCCCCCAAGCCACTCGCGCCGTCGATCCCGGCCGAGCCCGATGATGCCGTTCCGGCACCCAGGGCGAGCGTGGCTTCGGGGCCGGCCAAGAAGGTCGCTCCGGTGAGGAAGGCGGCTCCGGCGAAGAAGGCCAGTGCTGGTTCGGCTCCGGTGAGGAAGGCGGCTCCGGCGAAGAAGGCCAGTGCTGGTTCGGCTCCGGCCAGGAAGGCAGCTCCGGCGAAGAAGACCAGTGCTGGTTCGGCTCCGGCCAGGAAGGCAGCTCCGGCGAAGAAGGCCAGTGCTGGTTCGGCTCCGGCCAAGAAGACGCGGCCGACGACAGCTGCCCCTGAGGCCAGCGGCGCCCCTGAGACGAGCGACTCGTCGTCGAGCTGACATGGACACCCCTGCTTCCCGGACGCCGACAGCATTGCCGGGTACCGAAGACCCCGCCATCGATGCCGCGCTCGGCCACCTCGCGGGGAGCACGTCTGGCACCCTCGACGACGTCATCGAGGCCGGGGAGAGGGTCCAGCGAGTCTTGCAAGGCCGACTGGAAGACACCGCTCACCCGGACGTTCCGAGTGGCTGAAGCCCGCCGACTCGACGCCGAACTCGTCGTGCGGGGACTCGCCCGTTCGCGGGCTCGTGCGCACGAGCTGGTTGACGCCGGGTCGGTGTTCATCGACGGTCGGCCGGCACTGAAGGCATCGACACCAGTGCCGAGGCAGGCTCGTCTTGAGATCGCGTCATCCCCTGCCTCCGAGTGGCTCAGGGCACCTGAGCCACCCGGAGGGTGGGTGGGTCGGGGCGCAGGCAAGCTGCTAGCGGCCCTGCGGACCTGGCCGGACGTCGCGGATGCCATCCCCGGGGCCCGGGCTCTCGACGTCGGAGCCTCGACCGGTGGCTTCACCCAGGTGCTCCTGGCAGCGGGAGCATGCAGCGTGCTTGCCCTGGACGTCGGTCGCGGCCAGCTTGCCCCCGAGTTGGCTCGTGATCCCCGGGTGGTCGAGCGGAGTGGCACCTCGATCCGAGACGTCCGCCCCGGCGATCTCGGGGGCCCCTTCGACGTCGTCGTGGCCGACCTGTCCTTCATCTCCCTCACCCTCGTCATCGGCTCACTGGCGGCCCAGCTAGCCGACCGCGGCAACATCATCGTCTTGGTCAAGCCGCAGTTCGAGGTGGGTCAGCAGCGGATCGGGCGGCGGGGCGTGGTCCGACAACCCGAACTGCGTCGCGCTGCCCTCTCCCAGGTCGTCACGTCGGCTGAAGCGGTCGGACTGCACCCCCACGGAGTGGGCGTCAGCCCGATCACGGGCGGGGCCGGGAACGTGGAGTACCTGTTGTGGTTACGTGCTGACCCATCGGCGACAATGACGGGCGAGATACCCGAGACGATGGGTGGGATACCCGAGATGGCGGGCGAGATGCTTGCGGGGACGGCCGGAGAGGATGCACCGTGAGCGCCGACACGACGCGCCGGATCCTCCTGCTCCTCCACCCGACTCGGCCGGAGGCACGTGAGGTCGCGGTGACCGTCGCGAACCGGCTGAGCCGGTCCGGGCTGCACGTTGTCGTCTTGGCCGGTGACCACGCATCGGCCCCCCTGGTGTCCGCGGGGGACGCTCACCCGGCCGATCCGGACACGCCGGTGCACGGGTGTGAGCTCGTGCTTGTCCTCGGTGGGGACGGCACCATCCTGCACGCCGCCGAGATCGCCCGCGGGACCAGCGTGCCCGTTCTCGGGATGAACCTCGGCCATGTCGGGTTCCTCGCCGAGGTTGAGCGAGAGGAGATCGGGGTCACCGTCGAGCACATCGTCGAGCGCAACTACGTCATCGAGGAGCGCATGGCCCTCGACGTCGTCGCCCGGCAGGGTGACCGGGTGGTCTTCCGCAGCTGGGCGCTCAACGAGGTGAGCGTCGAGAAGGCCGCCCGGGCGCGGATGATCGAGCTCACCGTGGAGATCGACGGACGCCCGTTGTCGACCTGGGGCTGCGACGGTCTGGTCGTGGCCACCCCGACCGGTTCGACCGCATACGCATTCTCCGCTGGTGGACCGATCATCTGGCCAGACGTCGAAGCCATCCTGCTCACTCCGATCTCCGCGCATGCGCTCTTCGCCCGTTCCGTTGTCGTCGGACCCAGGAGCCGGCTCGCGGTCGAACTGCTGCCACACAACGACGGCTTCGGCGTCGTCTGGTGTGATGGCCGGCGTGCCATCGACTTGCCTCCCGGAGCCAGGATCCAGGTGGAGCGATCACCGGAACCGGTACGTCTGGCCCAACTGGCCCCACTGCCCTTCGCCGACCGGCTGGTGCGCAAGTTCGATCTGCCGGTTCATGGCTGGCGTGGGGGTGCCCGAGCTGCGGACGCGGCGCGTGAGCGTCGCGACGGAGCCTGACCGCGGTGCTCACCGAGATCCGGATCGCTGACCTCGGCGTCATCGGCGAGGCTGTCATCGAACTCGGCCCGGGACTGACGGTGCTCACCGGGGAGACCGGTGCGGGCAAGACGATGGTCGTCACCAGCCTCACCCTGCTTCTCGGCGGCCGGGCCGACACCGCACTGATCCGGGCTGGTGCCTCAAGAGCAGTCGTCGAAGGAGTGCTGGATCTTCCGGCGGCTCATCCCGCCATGGTTCGCGCGCAAGAGGCCGGAGCCGACACCTCGGACGGGCTTGTCCTGGTTCGTACGCTCGGGGCACAGGGTCGCTCCCGCGCCCACGTCGGCGGCCGGGCAGCACCGGTTGGGCTGCTTGCGGAGCTCGGTCCGCACGTCGTGGCTGTCCATGGGCAGGCCGATCAGTGGCGGTTGCGCCGGATCGAGGAGCACCGCGACCTCCTCGACGACACTTCAGGCCCAGAGCACGCCGCTGCGCTTGCCGGCTATCGAGCTCTGTACGCTCAGCATGCTCAGCACAGTGCTGAGCTCGCAGAGCTCACCGAGCATGCCCGGGACCGCGCTCAGGAGGCGCAGGCCCTGCAGCGTGGGCTGGCGCTCATCGAAGAGGTCGACCCGCGTCCCGGCGAGGACACCGAGCTCACGGCCCTGGCCGACCGTCTCGGACACCTCGAGCTCCTCCGGTCCGCCGCAGCTGAGGCTCAGGTGCTTCTCGCAGGGGACGACGAGACGTATGCCGCGGGCTCGCCAGGCGTCGTCGGGGCTCTGGGTGCGGCGCGGGCCGCGCTCACCCGGGCCGGTGGCGTCGATCCAGTCCCGGCAGATCTGGCCGACCGAGTCGCCGAGGTGGGGCATCTCGTGGCGGACCTGTGCCTGGAGCTGGCGGCATACCAAGCCGACCTCGAGGTCGAACCCGGTCGCCTTGAACAGGTGCAGGCCCGCCGCGCACGTCTTGGCGAGCTCACCAGGCTCTATGGACCCGATACCGATGCCGTCCTCGCGTGGAGCGCTCAGGCGGCCCAGCGCCTGAGCACGCTGCTCACCGACGACGACCGGATTGAGCGCCTCACCACGGAGCTGACCCTGCTCGCCGAGCGCCGGGCGCGGGCTGCGCGGACTCTGACCGCGTCGCGTCAACGGGTAGCGCGAGAGCTGGGGGAGCGGATCACGGCCGAGCTCGGCAGGCTCGCCATGGGCCGGACAACACTGTCCGTCCAGGTACGCGACGCCTCCGCACTGGGTGCCTCCGGTGCGGACGAGGTCGAGATGATGCTCGGCACCCCCACCGGTGCTGAGCAGCGCCCGCTGGCCCGAGCCGCGTCCGGTGGGGAGCTGTCCCGGGTCATGCTCGCTATCGAGGTCGCCGCTGCGGGTGCGTCCCGTGAACTGCCCACCTTCGTTTTCGACGAGGTCGACGCCGGCGTCGGCGGGCGGGCTGCCCTCGCTGTCGGAGCCCGGCTGGCCGAGCTGTCTGCGCATACCCAGGTCATCGTGGTCACCCACCTGGCCCAGGTCGCGGCTCACGCAGATCGGCACCTCGTCGTGACCAAGGCCGAGTCCGGGCCGTTGACCAGCGCGGACGTATCTGCAGTTGAGGGCGAGGCGCGGGTCGCGGAGCTGGCCCGGATGCTCTCCGGGCAGGCCAGCGAGGCGGCCCTGGCGCATGCCCGGGATCTGCTGGCAACCGTCACTGCCCGGCGGAAGTGACGTGCGAGGATGATGCGGATGCGCATGCGACTTCGTCCGGACCAGGCAGCGTCCCTCCCCACGGGGGCTGTCGCCGGACTCGCGCGCGTGGACCGGCGGACGAAAAACCTGACCAAGCGGCTGCGACCCGGTGAGATCGCGGTCATCGACCACGTCGACCTCGACCGCGTCAGTGCCGAGGCCCTGGTCGCCTGCCGACCGGCCGCAGTCGTCAATGCTGCGGCCTCGATCAGCGGCCGCTACCCCAATCTCGGACCGGAGATCCTCCTCGATGCCGCGATCCCGCTCGTCGACGGAGTCGGGTCGGGCACCCTCGATCGCGTCCGCGAGGGCGAGGTCATCTATCTCGACGGTGGGGTCGTGCACCGGGGTGAGGGCGTGCTCGCGACCGGCACCGTGCAGACGGCCGACTCGGTTCAGGAAGCGATGGCCGCGGCTCGCGCCGGGCTGTCCGAGCAGCTCGAGGCCTTCGCTGCCAACACCATGGAGTATTTGCGCGCCGAACGTGAACTGCTCCTCGACGGGGTGGGAGTGCCCCAGATCCACACCGTGCTCGAGGGTCGGCACGCCCTCATTGTCGTCCGCGGCTATCACTACAAAGAAGATCTGGCCACGCTGCGTCCCTACATTCGCGAGTACCGCCCGGTGCTCATCGGCGTGGACGGCGGGGCAGACGCGCTCATCGAGGCCCGGTTGAAGCCGGATCTCATCGTCGGCGACATGGATAGCGTCTCCGACTCAGCGCTGGCTAGCGGAGCCGAGGTGGTCGTGCACGCCTACCGCGACGGCCGAGCCCCGGGTCTGGAGCGAGTCAAGACCCTGGGTGTCGACGCGGTGGTCTTCCCCGCGACCGGGACCAGCGAGGACGTCGCGATGCTGCTCGCCGATGACATGGGAGCCAGTCTCATCGTCGCCGTCGGCACCCATGTGACCCTTGTGGAGTTCCTTGACAAGGGTCGCGCCGGCATGGCGAGCACCTTCCTCACCCGGTTGCGAGTCGGGGGGAAGCTCGTGGACGCCAAGGGGGTGAACCGGCTCTACCGGTCCCGGATCTCGATGTGGTCGATCGTCCTCATGCTCACTGTGGGGCTGCTCGCCCTCGCTGCGGCGATGTGGTCGACCGAGGGTGGCCAGGTGATGATCCAGATCGTCTGGGCCCGCATGGACGACCTGTGGTCGGCCGTCAAAGGAGTCTTCACGTGATCGACTTCCGCTACCACTTGGTGTCGATCGTCTCGATCTTCCTCGCCCTAGCGGTCGGCATTGTCCTAGGTGCAGGGCCGCTGCAGCAGCAGATCGGGAGCACGTTGACCTCCGAGGTCACCCAGTTGCGCAAGGACAAGGCTGATCTTCGGTCCCAGGTGGACGCCGCCCATGCTGCCGTGACGTCCCGGGATGCCTTCATCGACTCGGCGCTACCCCTCGTCGTCTCCGGCAGTCTCACCGGCCGCACGGTGGCGGTCATCGTCCTCCCCGGTGTCGACGCCTCGCTTGCTGACCGCAGTGTGCAAACCCTGACGGCTGCGGGCGCCCGGATTGGGGCGCGAGTAGGTATCACTGACGCCTGGCTCGCCACGGACACCAGGACAGTTGCCGCCCGCGAGGCCGCTGTCACCCGGGCAGCGGCACTGCTGCACCCTGGACGGATTGATGACGGCCACACCAACGTGACGATTGACGGTGTCTTCGCTGCGTCCCTGGTCACCCCGAACGGCGTCCTCCCGGACGAGGCCGCGATGCGGGCCGCGCTCACCGAGTTCGTCGCAGCGAAGCTCGTGGACACCGACCCGACACTCGCCGTTCCGGCCACGGCAGCTCTGGTCATTGCCCCACCTCCGACCTCGGCCAGCTCCGACGCGAAGGCGGCGGCCACAGCATGGGTCGCCCTGGCTCAGGCACTGCGTACCGGTGGCAGCGGTGCCGTCCTCGGCTGTGACTCCGGCTCCGGCTCCGGGAAGAGTGTCGATCCGGTCTCCGTGGTGGGCCGGCTCCGCGATGACCCCAGTGCCCGCGCCGCGGTCTCCACCGTCGACAATGCCGGTGTCGGGGTGGGGCAGGTCAGTCTCGCCTACGCCCTCGCCGGCCAGTTGCAGGGCGTGGTGGGCCACTTCGGCTCGGATACCGGAGCACAGGCCCCCTATCCTCCACTGCCGGTGCAGTGAGCATCGTGCGCGCCCTCGCCCGGCCGGCTCTGGCAGCCGTCGCGTCCGCGGGGGTGTATGCCGCACTGCGTGCGGGCGGGCCTGGCCTGGGCAGTCGTTGGGAGCGCACCAACCATGCCGGCCGGACGGTCACCCTTCTGGAGGGGCCCGCATTCGTCGCAGGGGCTGCGCTCGCCTCGGTTCTGCCGGTCGGTCCGCGCACTGGCGGACCTCGCCCGAGGGCTGCGGCACTTGTCGCGGTACTGGGCAGCGGCGCCTTCGGCGCGCTCGACGATCTGGCCGGGTCCGGCTCTGCCAAGGGGCTGCGTGGCCACGTCGGCTCTGCGCTGAGCGGGCAGATCACGACTGGGTTGGTGAAGATCGTCGGCCTGGGCTTGACCGGGCTGCTCGCCGCGGGTCTCGCCGACCCGGCTGCGCGCCACGGCAGACACCACCGGGCCGGGGCCGGCGGAATGCCGCGAGCGCTGCTCGGGGGCGCCCTCATCGCGGGCAGCGCCAACATCGCGAACCTGCTCGACCTGCGTCCCGGACGCGCCCTCAAGGGCGTCATCCTCGCCAGCGCACCCATGGCGCTCTCCGGGGGTACGGCGGGTGCGGGGGCCAGGTGCGCCAGCGCCGCTGCCGGTGCCGCTGTCGGTGTCCTTAGCCCGGACCTGCGTGGCGAAGCCATGCTCGGCGACACCGGGGCCAACGCTGCGGGGGCGATGGTCGGACTCGCCCTACACCAACGGCTCGGGCCGGCGGGACGGGCCGCTGCCGTGGGTGTCGTCGTCGCCCTCACCCTGGCCTCGGAACGGGTGTCCTTCACCCGGGTCATCGAGGCCACCCCGGTGCTGCGCGAACTGGACGCCTGGGGTCGTGCGCCAGGGCCGCGGTCGTGGCCATGACCGCGGCGGAGGGACGAGGTCGCCGCCTTGCCGGGACCATCGCAGGTGCGGCCGGGTTGATCGCGGCCCTGACCCTCCTCGCCCGGATCGCCGGTTTTGCCCGCGTCCTCGTCTTCGCGAGCTCGGTGCGCGCCCGTGGCGTCGGGGAGGTCTATCAGAGTGTGAACGCCCTGCCCAACGTGCTCTTCGAGATCGCGGCCGGTGGGGTGCTCGCCGCGGTGGCCGTCCCGCTCATCGCACATCGACTTGGGGCTGGGGACCGCGCCAGCGCCGACCGGCTCGCCGATGCCCTGCTCAGCTGGGCACTGGTCATCCTCATCCCCCTCGCGGTCCTGCTCGCGGTGCTGGCCCGGCCCCTGGCGACATTCCTGATCGCCGACTTCGACCCGGTGGCCCGTGATGTCGGAACCACGCTGCTGCGGATCTTCGCCATCCAAGTGCCGCTCTATGGTGTCGGCATCATCCTCACCGGCCTGCTCCAGGCGCACCGACGATTCTTGGCCGCCGCGCTTGCCCCGCTGCTGTCCAGCGTGGTCGTCCTGGTCAGCTACGCCTGGTATGGCACTCTCGTCGGCGGCAGCACCGCCCCCTCCGTAGTGAGCGGCCAGGCGCTGGCCGTGCTGGGTTGGGGGACCACGGCGGGGGTCGCGGTCCTCTCGCTGCCGTTGGTGCTCCCTGCCCTGCGCACCGGGTGGCGGTGGCATCCCGGGCTGCGCTTCCCGGTCGGCACCTTGGGCAGGGTCGGCAGACTCGCCGGTGCCGGGATCCTCGCCCTGCTCGCGCAGCAGGGGGCTGTCCTGGTGACGATGTGGCTGGCCAACCATGCCGGCGACCGCGGCGCCTTCCCGGTCTACCAGTACGTCCAGGCGGTCTACCTTCTCCCGTATGCCGTCCTCGCGGTTCCGTTGGCCACCAGCGCCTTCCCTGCCCTGGCGCACAGTACCGGCGCGGGCAAGGACGCCTCGATGACTCTCGCGCGGACCCTCAGGGCCCTGCTGTGGCTTGCTGCGGCCGCCGCCGCGGCACTCCTCGTCGTGGCGCCGGCCGTGGCAGGGTTCTTCTCGGTTCTCGACGCACGCAAAGGCGCGGCAGGGGCGAGCCCGCAGAGCCTGGCTGCGCTCGCAGCCGCGCTGGCGGCATACGCACCCGGGCTGATCGGTTTCGCCGTCAGCGCCTTGCTGACCCGGGCGCTCTATGTCCGTGGTCGGGCACTGATGGCCGGGGCTGCGGTCGCAGCCGGCTGGCTCGTCGCCGCCCTGGGGCCACTGCTGACCGTGGGAGCGGGGGCATCCGCCGCACGCACCTTGCAGATGCTCGGGGTGTGGAGCAGCGTAGGCATGACCCTGTCCGCGTGTGCCTTGGGGATGCTTGTGCGACGAAGCTGGGGGGCCACAGTCCTCGCCGGCCTCACCGGGACCCTCGCCCGGGTCGTCGTGGTCGTCGCGCTGGCCGTCGTGGCCGGCGACCTGGTCCGCAGCGGCCGGGATGTCTCTACCCTCGGTGGCTCCCTGGGGGTCGGAGCGGCCTCAGGGCTGATCACCCTCGTGGTCGCGCTCGGGCTCGGCGCGCTCCTCGAGCGCTCCCGGCTCGGTGTCGTCCGCGCCCGGGGCCGAGCGATACGAGCCGAGCGCAGGGGCTCACGCCAGGGCTCAGACCACCAGGAGCAGTACCCGCAGGAGCGAGAACCATGAGAATTCTGCTCGCCGTGGGCACCACGGCCGGAGGGACCGGTCAGCACGTCCACGACCTCGCTGCCGGTCTGGTGGCAGCCGGCTGTGAAGTCAACGTGGCAGCCCCAGCCGATGAGCTGGCGCGGTTCGCTGTCGCGGCCACCGGCGCGGCGACCACCGTGCTCCCGGTGACCGACCGGCCCAGTCGGGGTGACCGCAAGGTTGTGACCATCCTGGCGGATCTCGCCACTGGAGCCGACGTCGTCCACGCCCACGGCGCCCGGGTCGGCGCACTGGCTGCCGTGGCCCTGACCGGAAGTGGCATCCCGTTGGTGACGACTCTGCACAACGCGGCACCGCCGGGCCGGCTGACCCGGTTCGTCCATGCCGGGCTGGAGCGGCTCGTCGCTCGCCGCTCCGCGCTGGTCCTGGGCGTCTCCACCGACCTCGTCGATCGCCAGCGCGCGCTCGGGGCCCGCCGCGCCATGCGTGCCGTCGTGGCCGCGCCACCCCCGCAGCCGGTGAGCCGAGACCGACAGCAGGTGCGAATAGACCTGCGCCTGCCGCCCCGGACGAGCCTGCTCGTCACGGTCGGGCGGCTCGCTCCTCAGAAAGACCTCCCGCTCCTGGTCACCGCCGTCCGAGCCGTCGCGGCGGCAGGCGAGAGCGTCCTGTCCGTTGTCGCTGGCGAGGGGCCGGACCGCTCTGCGCTTGAGGCACTCATTGAGGGCACCGGTGCACCGGTGCGCCTTCTGGGTCAACGTTCAGACGTCCCCGATCTCATCGCCGCCGCCGACGTCGTCGTCTCCTCGGCCCGGTGGGAGGGACAACCGGTGGCCCTCCAGGAGGCACTCCATGCCGGCGCCGCCATCGTCGCCACGGACGCAGGTGGCACCGCCGACGTCGTGGGCGAGGCTGCGATCCTGGTCCCGGTCGGGGACGCCGAGACGCTCTCCCGGGCGCTCCTGGACGTCATCAGGCATGGGAGCGTGCGTGATGACCTGCAGTCCAAGGCGAGAGAGCGGGCCGGCGAGCTCCCGGATGTCCACGCGGCCACGATGGCTGCCCTCGAGGCATACCGCAGCGTCCTGAGTGACCCGTCGGGGAGGGCCATGACGTAGAGTTGAAGCCCGTGGTGTTCCAGACGAAACACATCTTCGTGACCGGGGGCGTCGCCTCCTCACTGGGCAAGGGCTTGACCGCCTCCAGCCTCGGACACCTGCTCCGTGCCCGGGGCCTGCGGGTGACGATGCAGAAGCTGGACCCCTATCTCAACGTCGACCCCGGGACGATGAACCCTTTCCAGCACGGTGAGGTCTTCGTCACCGAGGACGGTGCAGAGACCGATCTCGACATCGGGCACTACGAACGTTTCCTCGATGTCAATCTCGAGGGTTCGGCCAATGTCACCACCGGGCAGGTCTACCACCGGGTCATCCAGCGAGAGCGGCGCGGGGAGTACCTCGGCGACACCGTCCAGGTCATCCCGCACATCACCAACGAGCTCAAGGAGCGGATGCGGGCCGCAGCAGCCGGATCGCCCGGGGTTGCGGAGAAGTCCGCACCCGACCTGATCATCACCGAGATCGGCGGCACGGTCGGTGACATCGAATCTCTGCCGTTCCTCGAGGCTGCCCGCCAGGTCCGGCACGACCTGGGCAGGGACGCTGTCTTCTTCTTGCACGTCTCTCTCGTGCCCTACCTGGCCCCCTCCGGGGAGTTGAAGACCAAGCCGACCCAGCACTCGGTGGCCGCCCTGCGCCAGGTCGGCATCCAGCCCGACGCCCTTGTCCTGCGTGCAGACCGGCCGTTGCCGGACTCCATCAAGCGCAAGATCTCGCTCATGTGTGACGTCGACACCGATGCCGTCGCGGCTGCAGTGGACGCGCCGAGTATTTACGACATCCCCAAGGTGCTGCACCGCGAGGGTTTGGACGCCTACGTGATCCGGCGCCTCGGGCTCACCTTCCGCGATGTCGACTGGAGCGCCTGGGACACCTTGCTGCAGCGGGTACACGAGCCGGAGCACGAGGTCGAGGTGGCCCTGGTCGGTAAGTACGTCGACCTGCCGGATGCCTACCTGTCAGTAACCGAGGCGCTGCGAGCCGCCGGTTTCCATCATGGCGCGAGGGTGCGGATCCGTTGGGTGGCCTCCGACGAATGCGCGACCCAAGCCGGGGCCGCCAGGGCCTTGGGCGGGGTCGACGCCGTTTGTGTCCCAGGAGGCTTCGGTGTTCGCGGCATCGAGGGAAAGATCGGCGCCCTGCGCTGGGCCCGGGAGCGGCGGACACCGACTCTCGGCCTGTGCCTGGGCCTGCAGTGCATGGTCATCGAGTTCGCCCGGAACGTCGCCGGCATCGACGGCGCGAACTCGACTGAGTTTGACCCGGACACCCCGGACCCGGTCATCGCGACGATGGCCGAGCAGCAGGCCTACATCGCCGGTGCCGGTGACCTCGGCGGCACGATGCGGCTGGGGTCCCAGGAGGCCGCCCTCGTCGAGGGCTCGCTCACGGCCGAGACGTATGGCGCGACCAGGGTCACTGAACGCCACCGCCACCGCTACGAGGTCAATGACAACTACCTGCCACGGCTCACCGAGGCCGGTCTCGTGGTCAGTGGGACGCACCCTCAGTGGGGACTGGTCGAGTTCGTCGAGCTCCCCGCGCCAGTGCACCCTTACTACGTCGCCACCCAGGCCCATCCGGAGTTCAAGTCCCGGCCTACCCGGGCCCACCCGCTCTTCGTGGGCCTCATTGGAGCGGCCCTGGCGGAGCAGCGCGCGGCCCGGCTCGTCGAGGTCGAGCGCCCCCGGCCGTCCCGCCCGGACGGGGACCAGAGTGAGACTGATCGTGCCGAGGTCGGCGTGTGACCCTGCGTGACCGAGCCGAGCCTGCTCCCGTCGTGGCCCGGGACCGAGTCTTCACCGGGCGGGTCTGGAATGTCGTCGCTGAGACCTTCGATCTGCCGGGCGCCGGCCGGCTGACCCGGGAGTTCGTCGACCATCCCGGCGCCGTCGCGATCCTGGCCCTCGACGAGCACGACGCGGTCCTGGTCATCGAGCAGTACCGGCACCCGATCGGCACGTTCGAGTGGGAGCTGCCCGCAGGCCTCCTCGACTCCGCCGGGGAGGACGAGCTTGCCACCGCGCGGCGCGAGCTGTTCGAGGAGGCCGACCTGCGTGCGCGGACCTGGCACCGCCTGCTCGGCTACCATTCTTCGCCCGGGGGGATCTCCGAGCACCTGACCATCTTCCTGGCTCGGGACCTCACCGTCGTGCCAGGGCCAGAGCGCTACCACCGCACGGGCGAGGAGGCCGTGATGACGACCCGGTGGGTCCCGCTCGACGATGTCCTCGACGCGGTCCTGGCGGGCAGGGTGCAGAACGCCACCTTGGCCCTTGGCTGCTTCACAGCGGCACATCGGCGCGCTGGTGGCTGGGCCGAACTGGCCCCTGCTGAGCCCGAACCTGCCTCCTGATGAGTCGCCGGATCGGCCCTCCTGGTGAGTCGCCGGATCGCCCCGTGGGGTTGCGCGCAAGGGACACAGTCCGCTAGATAAGGGACGTGTCGAAAATAAAGCCGCCAGAAGGTGCTGATGACGTCGGTCTCCTCCCCGGGACCGGTCATCCCGAGGACTACACGAAAAAGGGTCGCCTCAAGGCCGTCGTCTATGACGCCGAACTGACGCGGCTCCAGGAGCAGCTCGTCATGCTCCAGTACTGGATCCAGAAGCAAGGGCTCAAGGTCGTCGTCGTCTTCGAGGGGCGCGGATCTGCCGGTAAGGGCGGCGTGATCAAGCGGATCATCGAGCGCACCTCGTCACGGATCGTGCGGGTGGCTGCCCTGCCCACACCGACGTCCCGAGAGAAAACCCAGTGGTACTTCCAGCGGTATGTCGAGCACCTGCCGGCTGCCGGCGAGATGGTCCTCTTCGACCGGTCCTGGTACAACCGGTCCAACGTCGAGTGGGTCATGGGTTTCTGTACCGAGGATGAGCACCAGGAGTTCCTGCGCTCCTGCCCGGAGTTCGAGCGAATGCTCGTGCGCAGCGGCACCATCCTCATCAAGTACTGGTTCTCGGTGTCCTTCGAGGAACAGCGCCGTCGCTTCGAGGCACGCAACGCCGAGCCGCTCAAGCGGTGGAAGCTCTCGGACATGGACCTGGCCGAGCACGAGTTCTATGTCAAGTACTCGATGGCCAAGGACAACACCTTCCAGTACACCGATATCAAGCAGGCGCCGTGGTATGTCGTCCCCTCGGACGACAAGAGGGCGGCCCGGCTCAACTGCATCAACCACCTGCTCGACCAGTTCAACTACGAGGATGTCGCCCCCAAGGTGGTCCAGTTGCCGACCATGCAACGGATCGCCTATGTCCGGCCACCAATGCACGAGCAGACCTTCGTCCCACAGAAATACTGACTCAGCGTTCGGTACCGTTGGTGTCCTGTCCATGGGGACGGTCGTCCCCGTGGACAGGACAATCGACCTGTGGACAGGACAATCGACCCGTGGTTCGGTGGTCTGGGTGCGCCCTTCGTAGACTTGCTCGTGCCGTTCCGGCACCACCGATGATCCGACGACGAAGGACGACCCGTGCTCCGCACCCACGAGGCCGGCACGTTGCGTGCCGCCGACACTGGTTCCACCCTCACCCTCACCGGTTGGGTGGCCAGGCGGCGTGATCATGGCGGTGTGGCCTTCATCGACCTGCGTGACGCCAGCGGGGTGGTTCAGGTCGTGGCCCGGGACGAGGTGCTCAGTGCCACCGCTCACGACTTGCGCAGCGAGTACTGCATCAAGGTCGTCGGCGAGGTTAGTGCCCGAGCTGAGCACAACGTCAACCCCCACCTGCCGACCGGCGAGGTCGAGGTCACCGCCCACGCCATCGAGGTACTCAGTGCGAGCGCGCCCTTGCCCTTCCAGGTGGACGAGCGCGTCAGTGTCGGTGAGGAGGCCCGGCTCAAGCATCGTTACCTTGATCTGCGCCGTCCCGGCGCTCGATCGGCGGGCAGTGCGATTCGGTTGCGGAGCAGGGTCAATGCCGCCGCACGCGCTGTGCTCGCGGAGCGTGACTTCGTTGAGATCGAGACTCCAACCTTGACCCGGTCCACGCCGGAGGGAGCGCGGGACTTCCTCGTGCCGGCTCGACTCTCCCCGGGCAGTTGGTACGCCCTGCCGCAGAGCCCCCAGCTGTTCAAGCAGCTCCTCATGGTCGCCGGAATGGAGCGCTACTACCAGATCGCCCGCTGCTATCGCGACGAGGACTTCCGCGCCGACCGGCAGCCCGAGTTCACCCAGCTCGACATCGAGATGAGCTTCGTCACTGAAGACGATGTCATCGAATTGGGTGAGGCGATCATCGCAGCGCTCTGGGCGCTCATCGGGGTTGAGCTGCCGACCCCGTTCCCACGGATGACGTATGCCGAGGCGATGCGTCGCTTCGGCACTGACAAGCCGGACCAGCGCTTCGGCTGCGAGCTCGTCGAGTGCACCGACTTCTTCGCGGACACCCCCTTCCGGGTATTCCGGGCCGATTACGTCGGTGCCGTCGTCATGCCGGGCGGAGGGAGCCAGTCCCGCAGACAGCTCGACGCGTGGCAGGAGTGGGCCAGACAGCGCGGTGCCCGGGGCCTGGCGTACGTTGTGGTCGGCCAGGACGGCGAGCTCAGCGGCCCGGTGGCCAAGAACCTGTCCGAGACCGAACGAGAACACCTGGCTGCCCATGTCGGTGCCGGTGCCGGGGACTGCGTCTTCTTCGCCGCAGGACCAGCCAAGGCCTCCCGGGCGCTGCTCGGGGCAGCGCGCCTGGAGGTCGGACGACGCTGCGGTCTCATCGACGAGGCCGCGTGGAGCCTCTTGTGGGTCAAGGACGCACCGCTCTTCGAACCGGCTGCCGAGGCTGTTGCCGCCGGCGACGTCGCCGTTGGAGCCGGCGCATGGACCGCCGTGCACCACGCCTTCACCGCGCCGAAGGACGAGTTCCTGGACACGTTCGACACCGACCCTGGTTCCGCACTCGCCTATGCCTACGACCTGGTCCTCAACGGCAACGAGATCGGAGGCGGCTCGATTCGTATCCATCGCCGCGACGTCCAGGAGCGGGTCTTCACCGTGATGGGGATCTCACCGGAGCAGGCACAGGAAAAGTTCGGCTTCCTCCTCGAGGCGTTCCAGTACGGCGCCCCGCCGCACGGAGGGATCGCCTTCGGCTGGGACCGGATCGTCATGCTCCTGGGCGGCTACGACTCCATCCGGGACGTCATTGCGTTCCCCAAGTCCGGTGGTGGATACGACCCGCTGACCGACGCGCCGGCACCGATCACGGCCGAACAGCGCAGGGAGGCCGGGGTGGATGCCACCCCCGAGCCACCGCGCGCGCAGGCCGGCGAGCAGGACCAAGCGTTGCCGGGCTGAGCCGTGCGCGTCAGCGCTGGGCTGCTGCCGTTCACGTCCACGGGTGGCCACACCCTCGTCTTCATCGGTCATATGGGTGGGCCCTTCTGGCTCCACAAAGACCGCGGTGCCTGGTCGATCATCAAGGGTGAGTTCAACCCCGGGGGGGAGACCCCGCGGCACGCCGCAGCCCGGGAATGGGTCGAGGAGACCGGGAGCGCGGTGCCTGGGGGGGCCTGGACCGAGTTGGGCACGGTGACCTACCCGAAGCGGGCCAAGGTCGTCCACGGCTTTGCGGTCCGGGTGGCTGATCCGCGCACCGTCCGTTTCGTCGCTTCCTCCCCGGTGACGACGATCTGGCCGCCCGGCAGCGACCAGAGGGTCACCTTCCCCGAGATCGACCGAGCCCAGTGGTGCGAGCTCGCCGACGCCCGAGAACGGCTCGTCCCAGCACAGAGCGCCTTCCTGGACCGGCTCCCCGCCGCCGAGTCCGGCAGCCCGGGGTGATCGGCGCTCACTCGATGATGCCCCACCGGGCGTGCAACCCGCGCAACCAGGGCGGAGCCCACCAGTTCGCCGATCCGAGCACCGTCATCGTGGCCGGGACCAGGAGCATCCGCACCAGGGTCGCATCGACCACGACGGCCACGACCATGCCCACCCCCATCTCCTTGATGATCAGCAGTTCGCCGGCGGCAAAGCCCGAGAAGACGATGACCATGAGCAGAGCCGCCGAGGTGATGATTCGTCCGGAGCGCTGTAAGCCCAACTGCACGGCGGTGTCAGTGTCTAGGCCGCTCTCGTGCAGCTCGACAATCCGGGCGAGCAGGAAGACCTCGTAGTCCATCGACAGCCCGAAGCCGAAGGCGAGGATAAGCAACGGCATCGTGGCCTCGATCCCTCCCGCCGACGTGAATCGCAGGGCCTGCGCCAAATGGCCATCCTGGAAGACCCACACCACGACCCCGAGGCTGGCCCCCAAGCTGACGATGTTCATCGCCAGAGCCTTGACCGGGATGACGAGCGAGCCGGTCATCAAGAACAGCAGGACGAAGGTCGTCAGAGCCACGAGGAGCAGCGCCCACGGGCCCCGCTCGACGATGACCTGCTGGAAGTCCCACACCCCCGAGGCCTGCCCGACGACCTTGGCATCGAACGGAGGCCGGTGCTCGCGCAGATGCTGGACCAGGCTGCGGGAGGCATCGCCGAGTCCACCGTCGCCGGTGCGCAGTCCGAGCACGGACACTGCGTGCTTGAGCGTCACCACCGGGTCCACCGACCGCACGCCGGGCAGGGTGGCCGCGGTGACGGCATACGACTCCAACTCGGTCGCCGGCGCGGTAGTGACGATGACCACCTCGGCCCCAGCCAGGTGCGGGAAGACCGCTCGCTCGTTCTCGAAGAAGACCCGCTCCGGCGAAGACTTCGGCAGCAGCTCCGCCCCCGAGCTGGTCAGTCGAATGGACAGCACCGGAGCAGCGGCGAGCCCCAGGGCGAGCAGGACCAGGATGATGATCGTCCACGGGCGGGCGTGCACGAATGCCGCGAGCCGGGAGAACACCCCGGTGTCGCCTGCGGCTTCGCTGCCCCGGCGCAGGATCCGGCCCGCGCCCAGCGTGCACAGGGCGGGGATGAGGGACAACGCGACTGCGAGTGCGACCAGGACGACCGAGACGCCTGCTGCTGCGACAGCTCGGACCAGCTCCACATCGAAGACGAAGAGCCCGGACAGCGAGATCGCCACGATGAGCCCGGAGAAAACCACGGTGCGCCCGGCTCGGTCGACGGTGCGCGCCGTCGCTGTGGCCACCTGCTGCTGCCGGTGCTCCTCGCGCCGAGCACCGGGGGCCACCGCACCGGGCAGGCCGGCGCGCAGCTCCTCGCGGAAGCGACTGACGATGAGCAGGCCGTAGTCGATGCACAGCCCCAGCCCGAGGACGGTGACGACGTTGACGACGGTGGCGTCGAGCTCGAACAGGTGCGAAAAACCCAGCAGCGAGGCCAACGCCCCGGCGATCGAGGCGATCGCTCCCAGGATCGGCATACCGGCGGCGAGGAACCCGCCGAAGATGACCACCATGACGACGAAGGAGAGCGGCAGGGCGATCCCCTCGCCTCGGGTGCCGTCCTGCTTGACTTGGTCGATGATCGCGTCAACGAGGTTGCGCACCCCCCCGGCCTGGGAGTGCTGCGCTTGGGTGTCCCGGGCTAGCCGGTCGAAGATCGTGTCGACCTGGGCCTGTGCGGCCTTCTCCTGCTCCTTGGTGATCGTCGCGTCGTAGGTGACGACGGTCGCGAAGGCCCCGGAGGACAGCCCTCCCGTCCCGAGCATCGGCTGGGCCTGGGGTGAGGTCGGCCCCCCGGGGACCACGAACGGGTTGACTGCGGAGCGGACATGGTCGACGGTCATCAGGTCTGCGGCGGCCTGACCTGCCGCAGCAGCCACCTGCGGGGCCTGCAAGTCCACTCCCTCAAGGGTGAGCAGGTAGGTGCTGAACCCTGTCGATCCTCCTGCGGTGAGCAGGTCCCGTCCGTCCCGGTTTTCCCCGGGCACGAGGATCTCGCCCGAGTGCAGTCGGTCGAAGAGCGACTGACCCCCGAATCCCCCGAGGGCAACGGTGAACCCGGCGGCGATGAAGACCAGCCAGAGCAGGACAACTGCCCGGGCGTGGCGAGCGACGAATCCTCCCCAGCGCAGCAGCAGCCGGTCGCCGCGCAGGTCCGGAGTCACCCCCACAGGGTGCCACGGCCCCGGACCAGTTCAAGGGTGGGCCGGATAGCCTCACCCGGGTGAGTGACCTCTTTTCCTCCGCAGTCGGTGCCGGCGAGGGTATGGGAGGTGTCGCCTCTGGCGCCACACTGCCACCGCTCGCGGTCCGGATGCGGCCGCTGTCGGTGGGCGAGGTCCGCGGCCAGCTGGAGATCCTGCGTCCGGGCAGCCCACTGCGGCGGCTCATCGACGGCGGTGGCGGTGCTGCCGGTCCGGTCTCGGCGATCCTTTTCGGCCCGCCCGGGACCGGTAAAACGACCCTGGCCCACCTCGTGGCTACCGCTGTCGACCGGGAGTTCATCGAGCTGTCCGCGGTGACCGCGGGGGTCAAGGACGTGCGAGCGGTCATGGAGCACGCCAACCGGCAGCGGGACCTCCACGGCCGCGCCACGGTGCTCTTCCTTGACGAGATCCACCGGTTCACCAAGGCTCAGCAGGACGCGCTGCTCCCGGGGGTTGAGAACCGGCAGGTGATCCTCGTCGCCGCAACCACCGAGAACCCGGGGTTCACCGTCATCGCCCCGCTGCTTTCCCGCTCGCTGCTCATCGCGCTGGAGCCGTTGTCGGACACCGAGATCGCCGATGTTCTCGCCAGTGCAGCGAGTGACCCGCGGGGGCTGGACGGGGACTACGTCCTTACCCCCGAAGCCACCGAGCACCTCGTGCGAGTCAGCGGCGGCGACGCCCGCCGGGCCTTGACCGCACTTGAGGCGGCAGCCGGAGTGGCCCAGGACGAGCAACCCCCCGGCGCTGAGCCCACGGTCCCACTGGCCATCACCCTGGCCCACACTCAGCAAGCGATGGCGGCGGCGGCGGTGCGCTACGACCGGGCCGGCGACCAGCACTACGACGTCGCCAGCGCCCTGATCAAGAGCATGCGCGGCTCTGACGTCGACGCTGCACTGCACTACCTCGCTCGGATGCTCGAGGCGGGGGAGGACCCGCGCTTCATTGCCCGACGGATTGTCATTGCGGCCAGTGAGGACATCGGGATGGGTGACCCGAGCGCGCTGCAGACCGCGGTCGCGGCAATGCACGCCGTCGCCCAGATCGGGATGCCGGAAGCTCGGATCGTCCTCGCCCAGGCGGTCGTCCACAACGCGCTCGCCCCGAAGTCGAACGCCGCCTACGTCGCCATCAACGAGGCCATCGCCGACGTGCGGGCCGGCCGGGGCGGGCCCGTCCCGGTCCACCTGCGCGGCAGTGGGTATGCCGCCGCCGGCCGGGTGCGCGCCGCCACCGGTGCCGCGGCCGGGCGGAGCCAGAGCGCGGTGTACCGGTATGCCCACGACGAACCAGACGGCGTTGCTGCCCAGGAGTACCTCCCCGCGGACCTGTCCGGGCGCACCGACTACTACCGGCCGACTGACCGCGGCTTCGAGGCTCGCCTTCAGGAGCGCTGGCGTTGGCTCAAGGAGCGACTCGGCCGTCCCTGAGACCGTGGTGATGCGTGCCGCAGTGACAGAGGGCGCGGACCGAGGCGATCCCCTACAGCTGCCACGGCATACGATGACCCTCTGCCGTGCCCGGCATGAACGCAAGGACTGGACACACCATGGAAACCGCCGAGATCCGCCGCCGCTGGCTGAGCTTCTTCGAGAAGAACGGTCACGCCGTCGTGCCCTCCGCACCACTGATCCACGACGACCCGAACCTGCTCTTCGTCAACGCCGGGATGGTGCCTTTCAAGCCGTACTTCCTCGGCCAGCAAACGCCACCGTGGAACCGGGCCACCAGCGTGCAGAAGTGCGTGCGCACCCAGGACATCGACGAGGTTGGCAAGACCTCCCGGCACGGCACCTTCTTCCAGATGAACGGCAACTTTTCCTTCGGGGACTACTTCAAGGAGGGAGCGATCGCCCTGGCCTGGGAACTCGTGACCTCCTCGGTCCACAGCGGTGGTTACGGTCTGGACGGGGACCGGATCTGGGTGACGGTCTATGAGGACGACGACGAGGCGATCGGGCTGTGGCGGGCGGTGACCGGGATCCCCGCCGAGCGGATCGTTCGGCGCGGCAAGGCCGACAACTACTGGCAGATGGGCGTGCCCGGCCCGGGCGGGCCCTGCTCGGAGATCTACTACGACCGCGGGCCCGACTACGGTCCGGACGGCGGACCCGCCGTGGACGAGGACCGGTTCCTCGAGTTCTGGAACCTGGTCTTCATGCAGGACGAGCTCTCCGCTGTGCGGTCCAAGACCGACTTCGACATCGCCGGGTCCCTGCCGAAAAAGAACATCGACACCGGGATGGGCCTGGAGCGGATGGCCAGCCTGCTGCAGGGCGTCGACAACATGTATGAGATCGACGAGGTCAAGCCGGTACTGACCAAGGCCGCCAGCATGACTGGGCGGACATATGGGGCCCACTCCGGACACGCCGCTGGGCAGAGCCACCCGGACGACGTCCGGCTGCGGGTCGTCGCCGACCATGTCCGCTCCTCGCTCATGCTCATCGGTGACGGGGTGACCCCGAGCAACGAGGGCCGCGGATACGTGTTGCGCCGGATGTTGCGCCGCTGCGTGCGGGCGATGCGCCTGCTCGGCTACGACCAGATGTGCCTGCCGCAGTTGCTCCCGGTGTCGATGGAGCGGATGAACGCGTCCTACCCCGAGCTCAAGTCCGACTTCGAGCGGATCAGTCAGGTCGCGTATGCCGAGGAGGAAGCGTTCGGGCGCACCCTCACCGCCGGCACGACGATCCTCGATGTCGCCGTGAGCCGGACCAAGGCAGCCGGTGGACACGTCCTGGCCGGGGACGAGGCATTCGCGCTCCACGACACCTACGGCTTCCCCATCGACCTCACCCTCGAGATGGCTGCCGAACAGGGGCTCGAGGTCGATCGGGAGGGCTTCGCCGCACTCATGGCGCAGCAGCGTGCACGAGCCAAGGCCGACGCGAAGGCCAAGAAGACCGCGCACGGCGACACCAGCGTCTACCGACGGATCGCTGACTCCCTGGGTCAGGCTGTCGAGTTCACCGGCTACACCCAGATGCGCAGCGAAGGCCGGGTGGCTGGGCTTGTTGTGGCCGGCAGATCTGTGAGCACGGCCCGCGAACACGCCGACGTCGAGCTCGTCCTCGACCGGACCCCTTTCTATGCCGAGGGCGGTGGGCAACTCGCCGATGGCGGGCTCATCCGGCTCGCTGGGGGAGCGCTCGTCGAGGTGCATGACGTCCAGGCGCCCATCGGCGGGCTCGTCGTCCACCGGGCCCGGGTCGTCAGCGGTGAGGTTGCTGTCGGGGAGGAGGCCCTCGCCGAGATCGACACCGAGCGTCGGGCGTCGATCTCCCGGGCGCACACCGCGACCCACATGGTGCACAAGGCGATCCGTGAGGCCCTGGGGGAGACCGCCACCCAGGCCGGGTCGGAGAACTCTCCGGGCCGGTTCCGGTTCGACTTCACCGCATCCTCGGCGGTGCCCAGGACGGTGCTGCGCGATGTCGAGGCTCGGGTCAATGCAGTCCTGCTGGACGACCTGAGCGTGCGTGCCGAGATCATGACCCAGGCCCAAGCCCGAGCGACCGGAGCGATGGCCCTGTTCGGGGAGAAGTACGGCGACACCGTCCGGGTAATCTCAGTGGGGGACTGGGCTCGGGAGCTGTGCGGTGGCACCCACGCGCAGCACACCAGCCAGCTCGGGTTGGTTACTTTGCTCGGGGAGTCCTCAATCGGGGCCGGGGTCCGCCGCGTCGAGGCACTGGTCGGGACCGACGCGTATGGCTTCCTGGCTCGTGAACGGGCCATCGTCGGCCAGCTCACCGAACTGCTCAAGGGGCGCCCCGAGGACCTGCCTGAACGGGTCCACAGCCTGGTCACCAGGCTCAAGGACGCCGAGCGGGAGCTGGAGCACCTCAAACACGAGCAGGCTCGGGCCGCGGCCGGTGAGCTGCTCACCCGGGCTATCGATCTCGGCGGGGTCACTTTGTTGCGCCACGATCTGGGGGCCGGCGCCGGTGCGGAGGAGTTGCGCTCGCTGGCGACTGATCTGCGCGGACGGCTCGGGACCGACCGGGCAGTCGTCGTCGCTCTCACCGCCATCGCCAAGGACCGCCCGGTCCTCGTGGTGGCGACCAACGAGGCGGCCCGAGGCAGGGGTATCCGGGCCGGGGAACTCGTCGCACTCGCCGCCCGCGCCCTTGGTGGTGGCGGCGGTGGCAAGGACGACCTCGCCCAAGGTGGTGGGCAGGACCCGGCCAAGGTCAATGAGGCCCTCGACACTGTGCAGTGGCGGGTCGGGGAGCTCACGGCCTGATGCGCCGCGGGGTCCGGCTCGGGGTCGACGTCGGCACTGTCCGGGTCGGGATCGCCCGCAGCGACGCCGACGGAATCCTGGCTACCCCGGTCCGTACGCTGGCCCGTTCCGGCGCGCTCGGCCACCCGGACGAGAACGACGCCGACATCGCCGAGGTCGCCGACCTCGTGCAGGAACTGGACGTCATCGAGGTCGTCATCGGGCTGCCCCGGACACTCGCCGGCCGCGAAGGTGCGGCTGCCCTCCAGGTTCGCCAGTATGCTGGCGTGCTGACTCGATGCATTGCGCCGGTGCCGGTCCGTCTCGTCGACGAGCGGCTCAGCACTGTCGATGCCCATCGAGCACTTCGTGAGAGCGGCGTCGCGGGCCGGCGGACACGGGCGATCGTCGACCAGATGGCAGCCGTGATCATCCTGCAGTCCGCCCTGGACGAGGAACGGAGTTCAGGTCGCCCGCCGGGCGGACCGGTGGGTGGGCGTAAGCCCCGGACCAAGGACGGAAATCGGTGACCGACTCCCTCGATCAGGCGATCTTCGGGGTTGACGAGAACGCTCCGCAGACCCGCCGTGCCCGACGTCGGCGTCGTCGCCGCCGAACCCGAGGACGCCGCCTGATCACTCTCGCCCTCGCCCTGGTCGTCGTCGGCGGGATGGGGATCGCCTCGGTGACCTTCCTCAAGCCCATCGTCTCGAAGATCGCGAGCTGGGGATCGGGTGGGCCGGCTGACTATCCCGGCCCGGGAGAGGGCACCGTCAAGGTGACGATCAAGCCCGGGCAAAACGGCGAGGACATCGCCACGACCCTGAAGTCCGCTGGCGTGGTCAAGAGTCGGACGGCATACCTCGACGCGGCCGCTGCGGACCCAGCGGCCGCAGGCAGGGTTCAGCCGGGCACGTATGTGCTGCGCAAGCAGATGCGCGGTGTCGATGCTTTCGCGGTGGTGAGTAACCCCGCGAACGCTACCGATCAGGGCATCACCCTGCCCGAGGGACTGTGGTCCAGCGAGATCTACGGCAAGCTGTCCGCAGCCACCGGGGTGCCCCTGGCCGACTACACCGCCGCTGCCCAAGACCCAGGGGCGATCGGGTTACCCGCCGAGGCCGGTGGCAACGTCGAGGGGTGGCTCTTCCCGTCCACGTACCAGTTTCCGCAGGGAGCCAGCGCCGTGACGCAGCTGAGCACCTTAGTCGCCAAGACCCGTGACGAACTGGGTAAGGCGGGAGTGCCCGCCGACCAGGCCCAACGGATCCTCACCATCGCGTCGATCATCGAGGGCGAGGCCGGACCCGCCGACTTCGGCAAGGTGTCCCGGGTCATCGAGAACCGGATCAGCAACCCCACCGGACCGACCGCCGGCTTCCTCCAGATGGACTCCACGCGCAACTTCGCCCTGGGCAAGCGGGGCAACCTCACCGCCGCAGACGTGCAGAAAAGCGCCGAGAGCCCCTATGACACCTACGCGCACAAGGGGCTACCTCCCGGGCCGATCGGCAATCCCGGAGCGCACGCGATCGTGGCTGCGGCGAACCCTCCTGAAGGGCCGTGGTTCTATTTCGTCACGATCAACCTCGACACCGGGGAGACACTCTTTGCGACCACCCTCGCCGAGCAGGAGGCCAACGTGGCCCAGTTGACCCAGTGGTGCGCGCAGAACAAGCCCAAGTGCGAGGGCAAGTGAGGTGCCCAAGGCCGCTGTCCTCGGGTCGCCGATAGCCCACTCCCTGAGCCCGGTGCTGCACCGGGCCGGGTATGCCGCCTGCGGCCTGAGGGGGTGGCGATACACCCGCCACGAGGTCACCGCTGACCAGCTGGTCGGCTTCGTCGCGGCATTGGGTCCGCAATGGCGGGGGCTGTCCCTGACGATGCCGCTCAAGGAGGCCGCCCTGGGGCTTGCGAGCACGGTCAGCGCGGTGGCAGCTCGTGCGGGCGCAGTCAACACCCTGGTTCGTCGCGACGACGGCGGCTGGGACGGGACCAACACCGACGTTGCTGGGATCGTCGCGGCGCTCTCCTCGGCGCTCTCCTGCGACGGGCCAGCCCGGCCGGTCCGGGCGGCCCGGGTCCTCGGATCGGGGGCTACTGCGCGTTCTGCTGTCCTGGCCCTCGCGGCGCTGGGCGTCGAGCAGGTCAGCATCGCCGCCCGCAACGAGGCCACGTCTGCCGAGCTGCTCGAGCTGGCCAGCGAGCTCGGCATGGGCGCGCAGCCCGGCCCGCTGCGGCACTGGGTGGATCACCCCGGGCAGCTCGTCATCTCCACGCTGCCACCGGCGGCCAGCGCGGCAACGGCGCAGGTGCTCCGTCGGGCGACGCCGCAGGCCCTGGCCGGGGTCACCCTCCTCGACGTCGTCTACGCCGGGTGGCCCACCCCTTTGGCGTTGAGTGCGGCCGCGGCGGGGGCGCACGTGATCTCCGGTCTCGACATGCTCGTCCACCAGGCTGCGGCCCAGTTCGTCCTGTTCACCGGGGTCGAGCCAGACGTCAGCGCGATGTTCGCTGCCGGCCGTGCCGCGCTGGCCCGCGAGGGCAGCAGGTGATGGCGGCCGGTCATCTCGCCGTCGTCGTCGCCGGCCTCGTCTTCGCTGTCTTGGGGTGGCGCACCGCGCTCGAGTTGCAGACCCGCGGCTACCGGATCCCGCAGGACACCCCCACTGGTCTGCCTCGATCCTCGTGGTGGGCTGCTCCGGTGGCTGGCGTGGCCGCGGCCTACCTCACCTGGCGGGTTGGCGGGATCGCGGGCTGGGCTGCGCTGCCGGCATACCTCGTCCTGGCCTGGCTCGCGGTGCCGCTGGTCTGGATCGACCGGGACGTCCACCGGATCCCCGTCGGTCTCGTCCGGCCCGCTGGGATCACCGTCGCGGTGCTGCTCATCCTCGCCTCGTGGGCTGACGGGACGGGACGGTGGCGTCTTGCTCTCGCCGGGGCCGTCGTGAGCTACCTCGGCCACCTCGCCCTCTGGGCGCTGCCCGGTGGGATGGGGTATGGCGATGTGCGGCTTGCCCCAGTGCTCGCCGCGCTGCTGGGGTGGCTGGGTCTAGGTGAGCTCGCGGTCGGGATCGCTGCCGGTTTCCTCGTCGGTGGGGTTCAGGCGCTCGTGCTGCTGGTGACCGGGCGAGCCAGAGCCAAGAGCGCTATGGCGTTCGGGCCGGCCATGCTCACCGGCACGATCATCGGGGTGGGCGAGACGTCCCGGATCGCGACCTGGCTGCTCGGCGGTTGAAACCCCCGTGGCAGGATCCCAGCCATGCTGCGCTGGCTGACCGCCGGGGAGTCCCACGGACCCGCCCTTCTGGCGACCCTCGAGGGACTGCCCGCCGGAGTGCGGGTGAGCAGTACGGACGTCGCTGCCGCGCTGGCCCGCCGCCGGCTCGGCCACGGTCGCGGCGCCCGGATGGCGTTCGAACGCGACGAGGTCGAGTTCCTCGGTGGCGTCCGGCACGGGGTCAGCCTGGGCTCCCCGGTAGCGATCCGGATCGGCAACGCCGAGTGGCCCAAGTGGGCCACCGTGATGAGTCCGGACCCGGTCTCGGCGCAGGCGTATGCCGCTGCTGATGACGTGGGTGCGGAGCGGGAACTGGCGCGCAACCGCCCGCTGACCCGCCCCCGTCCCGGGCACGCCGACCTCGTCGGGATGCAGAAGTACGCCGTCGACGACGCCCGCCCCATCCTCGAGCGGGCGTCGGCCCGGGAGACGGCGGCGCGAGTTGCCCTCGGCGAGGTCGCCGCGCGTTTCCTGCGCCAGGCCTACGGGATCGCCCTGGTCTCGCACACCGTGGCAATCGGTGGCGTCGCGATCAGTGAAGCCGTCCAGCTGCCCGGCCCGGACGACGTCGCGGCACTCGACGCAGACCCGGTGCGCACCCTGGACCGAGCCGGGTCTGCGGCGATGGTCGCCGTCATCGACGAGGCAAAGAGAGCCGGTGACACCCTCGGCGGCATCGTCGAGGTGCTCGCCCATCACCTGCCACCCGGTCTGGGCTCGCACGTACATGGGGACCGTCGCCTCGACGCACGACTCGCCGGCGCACTGATGGGGATCCAGGCGATCAAAGGGGTGGAGATCGGCGACGGGTTCGCCAGCGCGGCCCGCCGAGGCAGCCAGGCGCACGATGAATTGGAGCGGGACGACGCCGGGGTCATCCACCGGCTGTCCGGGCGCGCCGGGGGAACCGAAGGCGGCATGTCGGTCGGGGGCCTGTTGCGGGTGCGAGCCGCGATGAAGCCGATCTCTACCGTCCCGCGGGCCCTGCGGACCGTCGACGTCGCCACCGGTGAGCCGGCCAGCGCCATCCACCAGCGCTCGGACGTGTGTGCGGTTCCGGCGGCTGGCGTCGTCGCCGAGGCCATGGTGGCGCTGGTCCTCGCCGACGCTTGCCTGGAGAAGTTCGGCGGAGACTCCGTCACCGAGACAGCTCGCAACCACGCGGCATACCTCGACGCGATCCCGCCGTTGCTGCGGACCTGGACCGATGACTGACCGCCGGCCCCTTGTCGTCCTCGTCGGGCCCCCCGGGTCGGGCAAGACGAGTGTGGGGCGGGCTCTGGCCGCGCGGCTGGGGGTGGATCTGCACGACACCGACGCCGCGGTCGAGGACAGCGCGGGGGAGAGCGTCGCCGACATCTTCGTCGTCCACGGTGAGGCGCACTTCCGGGCCCTTGAGGCCGCGGAGGTGACTGCGGCGCTCACCCGTGAGCGCGGGGTGCTCGCCCTCGGCGGTGGCGCCGTCATGACACCCGCAGTGCGCGACGCCCTTGCCGGACACCGGGTGGTCTTCCTCGACGTGGGGATCGCCGATGCGGCGATCCGGATCGGGTTCGATCGCAGCCGGCCCCTGCTCGCGGTCAACCCGCGGGCCACGTGGGTGGCGCTCATGGCGGCCCGCCGGCAGGTCTACGAGCAGGTCGCGACGTGGCGGGTGGACACCGCAGGTCGCTCCGTCGAGGACGTGGCCACCCAGGTCGAGGCGCTGCTCACCGGTGCCGGAGCCGCGGAAGGGAGCCCCTCGTGACCGGTGCTCACCTGACGACGCTCCCAGTCGGTGGGGACTACGACGTCGTCGTCGGCCACGGAGTCAGTGACCACGTGCCCGCCCTGCTCGCCGACAGTGCCCGGCAGGTGCTGCTCGTGCGGCCTGAGCCTCTGGCCGCTCTCGCGGCACCGGTCGCGACGTCGCTCCGCTCGGCCGGGCTCGTGGTCCACGAGGAGGGGGTGCCGGACGCGGAAGCGGCCAAGAGCGTCGAGGTGGCCGCCCACCTGTGGGGCGTGCTCGGCCGGGCCGCGTTCACCCGGACCGACGCCGTCGTTGCCGTGGGCGGGGGCACCGTCACTGATCTCGCCGGGTTCGTCGCGGCGACGTGGCTGCGCGGGGTGCCTGTGGTCCACCTGCCGACCACCCTGCTCGCCATGGTCGACGCAGCCGTGGGCGGGAAGACCGGGATCAACACCGCCGAGGGCAAGAACCTGGTGGGGGCGTTCCACCCCCCGGCCGGGGTGCTCTGCGACCTGGATGCGCTCGGGTCGCTGCCGATGGCCGATCTACGGGCCGGCCTGGCCGAGGTCGTCAAGGCCGGGTTCATTGCCGACGAGGCCATCCTCGGGCTCATCGAGGCCGATCCTGCGAGGGTCGTGGACCCGCACTCCCCGGTGCTGCGCGAGCTCGTCGAACGGGCTATCGCCGTCAAGGCCACGATCGTCGCGCAGGACCTGCGGGAGTCCTGGCTTCGGGAGGTCCTCAACTACGGACACACCCTCGCCCATGCTGTGGAGCAGGTCGAAGGGTACCGCCGGCGGCACGGTGAGGCTGTGGCCATCGGCATGGTTTATGCCGCTGAGCTCGCCGCCCTCGCCGGCCACCTCTCGCCTGCGGCTGTCGAGCGACACCGGGCCATCCTGACCTCGCTGGGGCTTCCCACGGACTACCCGCCAGGTCGTTGGGATGCCCTGTATGCCGCGATGGGCCGGGACAAGAAGACCCGGGGGGCGACGCTGCGGTTCGTCATCCTCGACGACATTGCGGCACCCACTCGACTCGTCGGTCCCTCCCCGGATCTGCTCCGGGCCGCTTACGCGTTGCTGCAGCCCTGAGTCGGTTCCTCGCGGGCTGCTGTCCGCTCTCCGGGCGGGCTGGGCGGCCCACCGTGCCCGCTAGACTGACCGGCGATTCCCGACATCGAGGAAAGCGACCTCCGTGGCAACGACCAACGACCTCAAGAACGGCATGGTGCTCAAGATCGACGGCCAACTCTGGACTGTCGTGGAGTTCCAGCATGTCAAGCCCGGCAAGGGACCGGCCTTTGTGCGCACCAAGATGAAGAACGTCACCTCTGGCAAGACGATCGACAAGACCTTCAATGCCGGCGTCAAAGTTGAGACGAGCAACGTCGACAAGCGGACGATGCAGTACCTCTACCACGACGGCACGGACTACGTGTTCATGGACCCGGACACCTATGACCAGATCCAGGTTCCCGAGGACGTCGTCGGTGATGCGGCCCAGTACCTCCTGGAGAACCAGGACGCGGTCGTGGCCCGCCACGAGGGGACGGTGCTCTTCATCGAACTGCCCGCGTCGGTCGTCCTTGAGATCACCTACACCGAGCCTGGCCTTCAAGGCGACCGCTCCACCGGGGGGACGAAGCCTGCCACTGTGCAGACCGGAGCCCAGATCCAGGTTCCGCTCTTCCTCGAGAGCGGTACGAAGATCAAGGTCGACACGCGGGACGGGTCCTACCTGGGCCGTGTGAACTGACGCCTTGGGCGCTCGCACCAAGGCTCGCAAACGGGCGCTGGACCTGCTCTTCGAGGCGGAGCAGCGCGGGGTGAACGCGGCCGAGCTGCTCACCCAACGAACCGCTCACCCGGTCACCCCGGCGCCTCTGCCGGCATACACGCAAACTCTCGTTGAGGGTGTCGTCGCGCACTGGAGCGAGATCGACGACCTGCTGACCACGTACTCGCACGGCTGGGACCTGGCGCGGATGCCGGCCGTTGACCGGGCCATCCTGCGGATCGGCACGTATGAGGTGGTCTGGGTCGACGAGGTCCCGGACGCGGTCGCCATCGCCGAGGCCGTTGCGCTGGCCACCGACCTGTCCACTGCCGAGAGCCCACGGTTCGTCAACGGGCTGCTGGCCCGCCTCACCCAGGTTGCACCGGGCCTGCGGTGATGCGCAGGCCGCGGTGAGGACAGCCTGGTCAGGACAGTCCCGTGAGCGCACTCCAGTGAGGACACTCCCGTGAGGACGAGGGTGCCGTCGTGACCGGCCTTCGGCTCTCGGTGACCAGTGTGCGCCGCGCTGAGCCTGGGGACCTGGCCCACCTCGCCGGTATCGCGGCCGCCACCGGCAGCTCCGCAGTGCACGCAGGAGCCTCAGGCACCGTGCTCGTCGTCGGGCAGCCTGTGGTGGGTTTCGCTCGCGTCGTCGACCTGGCTGGGGCCGGCGGGCCCCACCACCACCTCGACCGGCTGGCGGTGCACCCCGCCGCCGCCCGCCGTGGGCTGGGGACGGCACTGCTGCATGCGGCCATGGGGGTATCGCTGGAGGCTGCTGGCACCCGGCTTTCCCTGCTGACGGCTGCAGGACTGCCCTGGGGCAGGACCTGGTGCCTAGAGCACGGGTTCACCGAGCTCACTGCGACAGCGCACTCTGATCTGTGGGCAGCGCTGGCTCCGGTGCGCGCCGCCGAGGCCCTGACCAGCCGCTCCGGTGACCTGCCGGTGGCCCTGGTCGCCGACGTCGCCGCACTGGCCGCCGCAGTGACCCCACGTCCTGCGGCGAGCGTCATCCCGTTGCGGCAGGGCAGACGTGGGCTCGAGGTGTTCGTCCAGCACCGGGCGTCGACGATGGACTTCGTTCCCGGGGTCGTGGTGTTCCCCGGAGGCCGGGTGGACGAGCGCGACCACAGCCACGGCGCTGCGCTGGCCGTGCCGGGCGCAGACGATGAGGCGTATGCCGCCCATTGGGCTCGGACCGCGTTCGCCGGGGCGGGTTGGGCACGGACTCTGCTCGCCACCGCAGTGCGCGAGCTCGCCGAGGAGACCGGGTTCGTCGTCGACCCTCGCCGGCTTGTCCCATGGGACAACTGGGTGACCCCGATCGGGTCAGCTCGCAGGTTCGATGTCGCCTTCTTCGTCCTGCCGGTCGGCAGCGGGGAGGTCCTTGGACACACGACGAGCGAGGCTTCTCATTCGCAGTGGTTGCCGGTCGCTGAGCTCGCAGCGCGGACGCAAAGGGGCGCGCTGAGCATGGTCGCGCCGACCCGGACCATCGTCGACGAGCTGTGCGCCCTTGGGGGACTCGACGCGGTCCTGCGGCTGCGCCCACGCATCGACGCGGTCCATCACGACCTCACCGCTAACCGGCCCCGCCCGCCCGGCTGACCGGTCTGAGGACCTGGCGCTGACCGGTCTGAGGACCTGGCGCTGACCAGGCAGGCACCAGGCAGGAACCGCCCCCTTGACCGGGAGGGGATGACGCCGAGCCGGTTCGTGTGGCACTCTGGTCCGCATTGTCTCGTCAGTCCCATCTGACACGGGAGCCCCAGATGTCCCTTAGCAAGACTCTTCGCCGCGCCCTCGGCGCCCTCGCCGCCGTCACGGTGGTCGTGGCCGCGGGCGCGACCCCCGGTCCCATCAGTGGGGACGGGTCCGCATCCCGCGCAGGGTCGTCCCCCGAGATCGAGGTGGCGCCCGCGACGTTCCGGGTCAGCGACCCGGCGCCGGGGGACCCGACCAAGACAGTGCATTACCGGGGTGTCGAGGTCGACGTCCCCGCCGCCATGCCGGTCGTTGATCTGGGTGCCCACCCCGACACGTGTGTGCGCACCGACCGCGACGTTGTCTATGTCGGGACACCGGGGGCGAACCAGAACTGCCCGGCACGAGCGGTCGGTCGCTCAGACAGCGTCTGGATCGGGCCACGGACGCCCACGACGGACGCCGAGGTCGCCGCAGGGGAGAACACCGAGCACGAAGGCTTGATCCGCCGGGAGAAGACGTCCGAGGCCAGTCAGCAAACCACCGTCGTCGTCCCGGACAGCAACGTGGCGGTGCAGACCACCTGGGGGCAGACTCCGGCTGCCATGGAGCAGGTGGTGGCGTCGGTGGCTGTTGATCCGGCCGCGAGCGGCACGGCGTCCGCGGGGCCGCCCGCGCCACCAGCCACGTCAATGGGGGCACCCACGCCAACGGGGGCGTCCACGTCAGCAGCAGCGGCCGCCCACTCGCCGGCCCCATCGACCATCTCGGTGGAGACGGTGGCCTACTCCACCGCCGTCGTGCCCGACGCGATGAGCACCGCCACAGCCGCCTCGACCGTGCTGACCGGGATGGCATTCGACACCTGCGCAGCACCCTCGGTAGCAACGATGCAGAAGTGGCGCTCCTCTCCATACTCCGCTGTCGGCATCTACATCGGCGGAGCCATGCGTGCCTGCGGCGACGGCAACCTCTCGGCCGACTGGGTCAGCCAGGTCGCCGCCCAGGGATGGGGTTTCATCCCGATCTATGTCGGCTTGCAGGCGCCGTGCGTCACCCAACCCGGCCTGGCGCGCATCTCACTCGATCTGGCCACCGCGCGCAACCAGGGGAGTGCTGCCGCCCAGGACGCCGTCGCTGCGGCCACCCGGTTCGGGCTTGGGCGTGGCTCGACCCTCTACTTCGACATGGAGTCCTACTCCATGAGCGACACCGGCTGTTCCGCAGCCACCGTGGCGTTCATCCAGTCCTGGACCACCGGGCTGGGCTCGGCAGGCTACCGCTCCGGGGTCTACGGCGGAGTCGGGTCGATGATGCGCGACCTCGCCCGGGCTGCCCAGCAGGGTGCCGGGGGCATCCCGGACGCGATCTGGCTAGCCCACTGGAACGACGTGCAGACGACCCGGGACACCTACTCCCCGCAATACGTACCGGACTCGCTGTGGACCGGATCGAACCGGATCCGACAGTATGGCGGGGACCGGAGCGAGTCGTGGGGCGGGGCGACGATCAACATCGACCCCAACTGGGTGGATACTCCGCTGCCTGGCAACCCGGTCCAGACTGACTACGGCACGGCGGCCACGGGGCCTGGGGGTCGTGGGTTCGTCTTCACCGGGCCGATGTCCTACTGGCGCGCCTCGCCCGGAACCGGGATCGCCAAGAAGGGGTTCTGGACCCGGCCTTCGGGTTCCTCAGTCGAAGGCAACGGTGCGACCTGGACAGCCGCACTCTCGCCGGGGCGGTATGCCGTCGAGGCCTACGTCCCGTCCAGCTCAGGCGGTGCCGTCGGCCGCTACACCCTCACTGCCGGCGGACAGGACACCAACGTCCAGCTCGACCAGTCGAGCGCCTCTGGCTGGCGACGGCTCGGGGAGGTCACCGCCGGATCGGATGGGAAAGTGCGGGTCCATCTGGGGGACAACGGAAGCACTGACACGACGCAGACGTTGTGGGCTGACGCCGTCCGGTGGACCCCGGTCGCCAGCGGCCAGGCAGGTCAACCTGGCACTCCGCGAGCCACCGCAGCCGACCACGCGGCGAGTGTGACCTGGGGTGCGCCGGCAACCGGCGGTCCGGTTGCCAGCTACACCGTGACCGCCACCCCGGGCGGCGCGAACGTCACAGTCCCCGGCGGCACCCTCACCGCCACCGTCACCGGGCTGGCCAATGGCACGGCATACACCTTCACGGTCCGCGCCAATGGCTCCGCAGGTGCCGGCCCGGTCTCAGTGGCGAGCAACCAGGTCATCCCCGGAGCTCCGTGGACCCGGCTCGCCGGGCCCGATCAGTACGACACCTCAGCCGCGATCACCGCCGCTGGCTTCCCCAGTGCGCAGGAGGTCTTCATCGCCAGCGGCGAGAACTTCCCGGATGCTCTTGCCGGAGGAGTGATCGCAGGTCAGCGGCGGGCCCCGCTGCTCCTGACCGCCGCCAGCACTCTCCCCGCTGTCATCGCGGACCAGCTGCGCCGGCTCCACCCGTCGACGACATACCTCCTGGGCGGACCGCTCGCGGTCTCGGAGTCTGTCGCCGGGCAGATCGCCACAGCCACCGGAGGCCAGGTCGTCCGCCTCGCCGGAGACGTCCAGTACGACACCGCCGGCGTGATCGCGACCCGGTTCAAGCCCACCGCCGGCACGGTCTATCTCACGTCCGGCCTCAACTTCCGCGATGCCGCCAGTGGTGGCGCCGCCGCCGCGCGCCAGGGGGCTGCCCTGGTCCTCACCGGTACCGGTGCCCTGCCGCCGGCGACGAGAAGCTACCTGAGCGCTGCGCGGCCGACCAAGGTCGTCATCCTCGGTGGTCCCCTGGCCGTCCCGACGTCGGCCGAGAGCGAGGTCGCCGCGATCCTGCCCGGAGTCACCGTGCTGCGATATGGCGGGGTCGACGCCTACGAGACTGCGGCGATCGTCAACACCAACGTCTTCGGGAGCCTCACCCGCCCGGTGATGGCCTACGCCCCCGGGGAGGACTTCCCCGATGCGCTGAGCGGGACCCCTCTGGCCACGATCCTCGGCGGCGGAATGCTGCTCACCACGTCAACCTGCCACCCGCGCTCCATCGCAGACGCGACCGTGCGCCTCGATCCGGCCAAGCGCTACGCGCTGGGTGGTAGCGATGTGACCTGGGCGGGGGAGACAGGCTGCTGAGAACCACCCGGGCCGATACCGCGGTGAGGTCCGGCAGCGGCACCGCAGCGTGCCAGAACCGGACGCGATCGCATGGGAGGGCGGCCCTGCGGCTACAGTGAGGACGCCGGACATCCTTTAACGACCCGTCCCGAGAGGCGGGGAAGGAGGTCGAAACGCGTATGCCGCGTCCCGATCCGACCGGGCCAACGCCCGGCGACGACGACCTGCGAGTCGTCATGAGCCAGGCCGATATCGGCCGGGCCCTAACTCGTATCGCCCACGAGATCCTCGAGGGGAACCGTGGCGCCACCGGGCTGGTCCTTCTGGGCATCCCCACCCGCGGCGTCGAGTTGGCCCGGCGCATGGGCGCGACGATCGGTGAGGTGGAGGGTACGACGGTGCCCGTCGGCAGCCTCGACGTCACCATGCACCGTGATGACTTGCGCCAGCAGCCCACCAGGGCCCCGATGGTCACGACCATCCCTGGCGGCAGTGTCGACGACCGGGTGGTTGTCCTGGTCGACGACGTCCTCTACTCCGGTCGCACCGTGCGCGCGGCCCTCGACGCATTGGCGGACTACGGTCGGCCCCGCGCGGTCCGGCTCGCAGTGCTCGTCGACCGTGGCCACCGCGAGCTGCCAATCCGTGCCGACCACGTCGGGAAGAACCTGCCGACGAGCCACGCCGAGAAAGTGCGCGTCCGCCTGCTCGGGCCCGACGACGAGGAGTACGTCTGCATCCGCGGAGGTGAACGATGACCACTGGTCCGGCAGAACTCACGGCGCTGGCGACCCAGATGCCACGCCACCTGCTCTCCATCGCCGACCTCACTCCGGCGGCACTGCGGATGATCCTCAATACCGCGGCACAGATGCACGACGTCCAGCGTCGCGAGGTGAAGAAGATCCCCACTCTGCGGGGTCGGACGGTGATCAACCTCTTCTTCGAGGACTCCACTCGGACCCGCAGCAGCTTCGAGATCGCCGGCAAATGGATGAGTGCGGACACGATCAACATCACCGGCAAAGGGTCCTCGACGAGCAAGGGCGAGTCCTTGCGGGACACCGTGCGGACCATCGATGCGATGGGAGTCGACGCCCTCGTCATCCGCCATAGTGCATCGGGTGCCTGCCACCAGGTCGTGCGGTGGGTCGATGCCCACGTCATCAACGCCGGGGACGGCACCCACGAGCACCCGACCCAGGCTCTGCTCGACGCCTACACAATGGAGCAGCGGATCGGTGACCTGGCCGGTCGGCATGTCGTCATCGTCGGCGACCTCACCCACAGCCGAGTGGTGCGCTCCAACCTGCTCTCCTTGAGAGTGCTCGGAGCGCAGGTCACCCTCGTTGCCCCGGTCACGCTCATGCCGAGCGGTATCTCCGCGTGGGCCGAGCGGGACGGATTCGCGGTGAGCAACGACCTGGACGCCGTGCTGACCAGCACCCAGCGCGGCGTCGACGCGTTGATGATGCTTCGAGTACAGCGAGAGCGGATGACCGGCGGTTACTTCCCGACCCCCCGGGAGTACACCATCGGCTACGGCCTGACCCGCCCCCGCCTGGCCCGCCTCGTCGCCGACCATCCGGACGTCGTCATCTGCCATCCGGGTCCGATGAACCGCGGCTTGGAGATCAGCGCCGAAGCCGCCGATGCCGCCCAGAGTCTGGTCCTGGACCAGGTCGCTGCGGGAGTGGCCGTGCGGATGAGCGTCCTGTATCACCTCCTCGCCGGCCAGGAACGAGGTGCGCAGTGAGCGATCTGCTCATCACCGGTGCCCAGATCCTTGGTGGGTCCAGCGCCGACGTTCTCATCACCGCCGGGGTGGTCCGTGCGGTCGGTGCCGAGGCCGCGGCCTCTGCTCCGGCCGGGGTACGCACCCTGCACGCCGACGGGTTGGTCCTCCTACCGGGTCTGGTCGACCTGCACACCCACCTGCGCGAACCGGGGCGCGAGGATGCTGAGACCGTCGAGTCCGGATCTGCGGCGGCGACAGTCGGTGGCTACACCGCGATCCTGGCCATGGCGAACACCACCCCGGTCACCGACACCGCCGAGGCCGCCGAGCGGATCCTCGACCTGGGGGAGCGGACCGGCCTCGTGGACGTGCAGCCGGTCGGGGCGGTCACCCGGGCGCTAGCCGGCGATCAGCTTGCCGAGCTGGGCCTGATGCACCGATCCCGAGCCAGGGTGCAGGTTTTCTCCGACGACGGACGATGTGTGGCCGATGCTCGGGTGATGCGCCGTGCCCTGGAGTATGTCCGCTCCTTCGGTGGGGTGATCTCCCAGCACAGCCAGGACCCGGCCCTGGCCGGACCCGAGGCCTGCTGCCACGAGGGTGAGTGGTCCGGGCGCCTGGGTCTGGCCGGGTGGCCCAGCGTCGCCGAGTCCAGCATTATCGCCCGAGACGTTCTGCTCGCCGAGCACACCGGATCCCGGGTCCATCTCGCCCATGTGAGCACCGCCGAGGGCGTCGAGGTCGTGAGGTGGGCCAAAGCTCGCGGCATAGCGGTGAGCGCCGAGGTGACCCCGCACCACCTCGCGCTCACCACCGAGCGACTCGTGGGCTACGACCCGGTCTGGAAGGTCAACCCTCCGTTGCGGCCGGACGAGGACGTCGCCGCCCTGCGGGCCGGTCTCGCCGACGGCACTATTGACGCGGTCGCCACCGACCATGCCCCACACGCACGGCACGACAAGGAGCACGCATTCCCAGACGCTGCCTTCGGGATGATCGGTCTGGAAACCGCGCTCCAGGTGGTCGCCGAGGTCATGGTCGCCGACGGGCCCTTCGACTGGGTCGACGTGGCCCGGGTCATGTCCTGCGCTCCGGCAGCCATCGCGGGCTTGAGCGGCCACGGCCGTCCGATCGCGCCCGGTGAGCCGGCGAATCTGGTCCTGATCGACCCGAGCGCTAGCGTCACTGTCGACCGTGATGCCTCGTTGTCCCTCTCCCACAACAACCCATGGCATGGCCGAACCTTCGGTACCGCCGTCCACACAACGATCCTGCGCGGTCGGGTGACCGCCCGGGAAGGAGCCCCCGTCCCATGCTGAGCATCCGCGAACCGGCCATCCTGGTCCTCGAGGACGGTCGGACCTTCACCGGGCATGCCTTCGGGCAGGTCGGGTCGACCATTGGTGAGGCGGTCTTCAACACCGGGATGTCCGGCTACCAGGAGACCCTCACCGACCCCAGCTACCACCGCCAGGTCGTGGCCATGACCGCGCCGCATATCGGCAACACCGGATGGAACGACGAGGACGACGAGAGCGCCCGGATCTGGGTTGCCGGGTTCGTCGTGCGGGACCCCGCCCTGCGTCCCTCGAGTTGGCGGGCGAGTCGGACCCTCGAAGAGGCCCTGCGGAGCCAGGACATCGTCGGGATCTGTGACGTCGACACCCGAGCCCTGACCCGACACCTGCGTGAGCGTGGGGCGATGCGGGCCGGGATCTTCTCCGGGCCAGCAGCCGGTATGCCGCCGGCGGACGTGCTCGAGATGGTCACCTCCGCGCCCGGCATGGCTGGCGCGGACCTTGCCGGCGAGGTCACCACCGCCCAGCCGTATGTCGTGCCGGCGGTAGGCGAACGCCGTTTCACCGTCGCCGTGGTCGACCTGGGGATCAAGGCGATGACGAACGAGCGGCTCACCGCCCGTGGCGCCGAGGTCCACGTGCTGCCCTCGACGACGACCCTCGCGCAGATCCTGGCACTGGACCCCGACGGAGTGTTCTTCTCCAACGGTCCGGGCGACCCGGCCGCCGCGCAGGCACAGGTCACCCTGCTCCGACAGGTCCTCGATGCCGGCCTGCCCTACTTCGGGATCTGCTTCGGGAACCAGATCCTGGGACGTGCGCTCGGGTTCGGCACCTACAAGCTCAAATATGGCCACCGCGGCATCAACCAGCCGGTCATGGACCGCACGACGGGCCGGGTCGAGATCACCTCGCACAACCACGGCTTCGCTGTGGACGCCCCGCTGCGCGAAGCGACGACCACCCCGTACGGGCAGGCCCGGGTCAGCCATGTCTGCCTCAACGACGACGTCGTCGAGGGTCTGGAACTGCGCGACGGTAGCGGCGCACTGCGGGCCTTCTCTGTCCAATACCACCCGGAGGCGGCCGCAGGGCCGCACGACGCGGCATACCTCTTCGACCGCTTCGTCGACCTCATGGCCGACCACAAGGAGGCGCGGGCCTGATGCCCAAGCGCGACGACATCCACTCCGTCCTCGTCATCGGGTCCGGCCCGATCGTCATCGGCCAGGCCTGCGAGTTCGACTACTCAGGTACGCAAGCCTGTCGGGTGCTGCGTGAAGAGGGGATCCGGGTCATCCTGGTCAACTCCAACCCGGCGACGATCATGACGGACCCCGAGTTCGCCGACGCGACATATATCGAGCCGATCACTCCGCAGATCGTGGAAAAGATCATCGCCAGGGAACGACCTGATGCGCTGCTGGCCACCCTGGGCGGACAGACCGCACTGAACTGCGCCATGGCGCTGCACGAGGCCGGGGTGCTCGAGCGTTACGACTGCCCCCTGATCGGCGCCAACGTCGAGGCCATCCGCCTCGGTGAGGACCGTGAGGCCTTCAAGGGCGTTGTGGAGCGCTGCGGCGCCGAATCGGCCCGCTCGCTCATCTGCCACTCCATGGACGACTGCCTCGCTGCTGCGGGTGAGCTCGGCTACCCGGTCGTCGTCCGCCCCTCGTTCACCATGGGGGGACTGGGCTCCGGTTTCGCCTATGACGAGGCGGACCTGCGTCGGATCGCCGGTGCTGGACTGCAGTACTCCCCGACGACCGAGGTGCTCCTCGAGGAGTCGGTCATCGGGTGGAAGGAGTACGAGCTCGAGCTGATGCGGGATCACGCCGACAACGTCGTCGTGGTGTGCTCGATCGAGAACCTCGATCCGATGGGGGTGCACACCGGTGACTCGATCACGATCGCCCCGGCACTGACCCTCACCGACCGTGAGTACCAGCGGCTGCGGGACATCGGCATCGCCGTGATCCGCGAAGTGGGGGTCGACACCGGTGGTTGCAACATCCAGTTCGCAGTCAACCCCCGCAACGGGCGGGTCATCGTCATCGAGATGAACCCTCGGGTGTCGCGCTCCTCTGCGCTGGCGTCTAAGGCCACCGGCTTTCCGATTGCCAAGATCGCCGCGAAGATGGCCATCGGCTACACCCTCGACGAGGTGCCCAACGACATCACCCGTGAGACCCCGGCGAGCTTCGAGCCGACGATCGACTACGTCGTCGTCAAGGTGCCCCGCTTCGCCTTCGAGAAGTTCCCGGCCGCCGACGACACCCTGACGACGACAATGAAATCGGTCGGGGAGGCGATGTCCCTGGGCCGGAACTTCACCGAGGCCCTGCAGAAGGCGCTGCGCTCCACGGAGCGGGCAGGGTCCTCGTTCCACTGGCGGGGGGAACCACCCACCCTGGCGCAGGCGGACGCTCTCCTGGCTCAGGCCGCGCGACCCACCGACGGACGGATCGTCACCGTGCAGCAGGCGCTGCGCGGCGGCCTGGGCGTCGAGGCGGTGTATGCCGCGACCGGGATCGACCCGTGGTTCCTGGACCAGATCCAGCTCCTCAACGACATCGCTACCGCGGTGGCCGCAGCGGACCGGATCGACCCCCACCTGCTCCGCCTCGCCAAGCGACACGGCTTCAGCGACGCTCAGATCGGTGAACTGCGGGCGATGCCCGAGGCAGTGGTGCGTGGGGTCCGGCACGCCCTGGGGATCCGCCCGGTGTACAAGACGGTCGACACCTGCGCCGCGGAGTTCGCCGCCCACACGCCCTATCACTACAGCGCCTACGACGACGAGAGCGAGATCGCGCCTCGGGAGCGGCCGGCCGTGATCATTCTCGGCTCCGGACCGAACCGGATCGGTCAGGGAGTCGAGTTCGACTACTCGTGCGTGCACGCCAGCTTCGCCCTGCGCGCCGCTGGCTACGACACCGTCATGGTCAACTGCAACCCCGAGACGGTCTCTACCGACTACGACACCAGCAGCCGGCTCTACTTCGAGCCGCTGACCTTGGAGGACGTCCTCGAGATCTATCACGCCGAGGCACAGGCGGGGCCGATCGCTGGAGTCATCGTCCAGCTCGGCGGGCAGACCCCCCTGGGGTTGGCCCAGGCACTCAAGGACGAGGGGGTACCCATCGTCGGGACCAGCCCGGAGGCCATCGACCTCGCCGAGGACCGGGGCGCGTTCGGGCGAGTCCTCGCCGAGGCGAAGCTGCCCGCACCGGCGCACGGGACGGCATACAACGTCGGGGAGGCGCTGGAAGTGGCCCACCGGATCGGCTACCCGGTGCTCGTACGGCCCTCCTACGTGCTCGGTGGACGGGGGATGGAGATCGTCTATGACGACGACACCCTGGCCACCTATGTCGCGCGAGCCACGTCGGCCAGTCCGGAGCACCCGGTCCTGGTCGACCGCTTCCTCGACGACGCGGTCGAGATCGACGTCGACGTCCTCTTCGACGGCACCGACATGTATCTCGGCGGGGTCATGGAGCACATCGAGGAGGCAGGGATCCACTCCGGGGACAGCGCGTGCGCCCTGCCCCCGGCGACCCTCGGTGTCGGCGAGATCGAACGGGTCCGGGACAGCGCGGCCAAGCTGGCTCGGGGGATCGGGGTGCGCGGCTTGATGAATGTCCAGCTCGCGCTGCACCAGGACATCCTCTATGTCCTGGAGGCCAATCCCCGAGCCTCCCGCACGGTGCCATTCGTCGCCAAGGCCACCGGGGTGCCGCTGGCCAAGGCCGCGGCCCGGGTCATGCTCGGAACGTCGATCGCCGAGCTGCGGACGCAGGGACTGCTGCCTTTAGTCGGCGACGGAGGCACCCTGCCCCGACACGCCCCGATGTCGGTCAAGGAAGCCGTCTTGCCCTTCCACCGGTTCCGGGACGCCGGCGGGATGCCGGTCGACAGCCTGCTGGGGCCGGAGATGCGCTCCACCGGGGAGGTCATGGGGATCGACCGCACCTTCGGCCTCGCGTTCGCCAAGAGCCAGCTCGCTGCGTATGGCGGTCTGCCGGAGTCCGGCCGAGTCTTCGTCTCGGTGGCCAACCGGGACAAACGCGCGATGCTCTTCCCGGTGAGCCGGCTCGTCGACCTGGGCTTTGAGGTCGTCGCCACCTCGGGGACAGCCGATGTCCTGCGCAGAAACGGGATCGAGGTCACTGTTGTCCGCAAGATCACCGAGCGGGCGTTCGACACCCCGGCGCTCGACGAGCGGACGATAGCCGAGCTCATCCTCGACGGGGAGATCGCGATGATCATCAACACCCCGACCGGACAATCCGCTCGAGCCGACGGCTACGCCATCCGGGCAGCGGCCAACACCGCGAACGTCACCCTCATCACGACCGTCCAAGAGTTCGCCGCTGCCGTCCAGGCGATCGAGGCGATGCGGAAGGAGGAGCTCCGGGTGACCCCGCTGCAGGAGCACGCCGCCACCCTCGACCTCTTCGGCCGCCGGCCGGCCCCAGCCGAGCCCACCGAACCCATGCGGGTGATCCGGTGAGGGCGCCGCGGTGAGCGAGGTCGTCCACGTCGTCGGTGAGGTCCTCGCCACCGAATCTGTCCGGACCTACCGGCAGATGCGCATCACCGCCCCGGGCGTCGCCTCCCTGGCAGCACCCGGACAGTTCGTTGCGGTCGCCGTCGGTGGGCCCACCTCGGCGCACCTGCTGCGACGCTGCTTCTCGCTGCACCGGGTCATCCCGCGAGGCAGCGACCCGGAGGCACTCGACGTCGTCGTCGCCCCCAAGGGTGCGGGCACTCGCTGGTTGGCCGGTCTGGACGTCGGCGACGAGGTCGACCTCGTCGCCCCCCTGGGCCGACCGTTCCCGCTGCCGTCGGAGCCAGGCGCCTGCGTGCTCGTGGGTGGAGGCTACGGGTCGGCTCCACTGTTCTGGCTCGCCGAGGTGCTCCGCTCTCGTGGGTGCGTGGTCGAGTTGGTCCTCGGCGCGGCCGATGCCGACCGCCTCTTCGGCCTGGAGCAGGCTGCCGACGTCGCTGACCGGGTGTGGGTGAGCACCGACGACGGATCAGTCGGGCACAAGGGCTGGGTCAGCGACCGCCTCGGCGAGGTCATCGCCGGCGCTCAGGCGGGGAATGTCTATGCCTGTGGCCCGATGGGGATGCTCCACGCGGTGACCCGGATCGCCGGGGAGCACGGGGCGAGCGCCCACGTCGCTGTGGAGGAGTCGATGGCGTGCGGCATCGGGGTGTGCATGACGTGCGTGCTGCCGGTGCGCGACGCGGACGGGGTGACGAGGATGCTCCGCTCCTGCGTTGACGGGCCGGTCTTTGCCGGTGGGGACATCCGCTGGGACGCTTTCAGCGACGGGCTGTGCGCCGTGCCTGCCGACGCGATCGGTGCGCCCGAGGCAGGGGGACACTGATGGGTGTGGATCTATCCACCCACTTGGGCGGCCTGACCCTGCCCAACCCGGTCATGACTGCCTCCGGCTGCGCTGCCAACGGGCGCGAGCTGCACCGCTTCTTCGACATCAGCGAGCTCGGTGCCTTCGTCACCAAGACGGTCATGGCCAGCGCCCGGTCTGGGCGAGGCACACCCCGGATGGCCGAGTCACCTTCTGGGATGCTCAACTCGATCGGGCTCCAGGGTCCGGGGATCGCCGCATTCCTCGAGAAGGACCTCCCGTGGTTGTCCTCGGTCGGTGCCCGGGTCCTGGTCTCCGTGGCCGGGAACACCGCGCAGGAGTTCGCCGACGTCGCCGCCTGTCTTCTCGCCAGCGAGGCATTCGGTTGCGTCGCCGGTGTGGAGGTCAACATCTCCTGCCCCAACGTCGCCAACCGAGGTCTGGTCTTCGCCTGTGACCCGGTGAGCTCGGCGACCGTGCTCACTATGGTGCGTGAGCAGGTCCCCGCGAGCACTCCGGTGTTCGCCAAGCTCACTCCGGACGTCACCGACATCGTTGCGATCGCCGGGGCCGCACTGGGGGCTGGGGCCAGCGGCCTGACGATGATCAACACCCTGCTCGCGATGGCGGTCGATCGGGACCGGCTGCGACCCCAGCTGCACGGAGTCACCGGCGGGCTCTCCGGGCCGGCTATCCGGCCGGTGGCGGTGCGCGCCATCTGGCAGGTATCCGCGGCCATGCGTCAGGGCCGGATCCCCACCGCCCCGATCATCGGTGTCGGAGGAGTGCGCACCGGACTGGACGCCCTCGAGCTGGCCGCAGCGGGGGCCGGTGCGGTGCAGGTGGGGACCGCAATCTTCAACGACCCCGGCGCACCGCTGCGGGTGCGGGATGAACTCGCCGGGGCGTTGGCTGAGCGCGGGTTTTCCTCCTTCGCCGACGTTGTCGGGATCGCTCACGAGCGGACGGTGCGGCCATGACCCCAGGTGGACAGCAGATCCGCGGACAGCAGATCCTCGGACCTGGGGCGGTGGTCCCCTTTGGGGTCCGGCTGCGGGCGGCCATGGACGGACACGGGCCGTTGTGCGCGGGTATCGACCCACACCGAGGCCTCGTCGAAGCCTGGGGGCTGACCTACGACTTCGCCGGTGTCGAGCGCTTCGCGTTGACCTGCGTCGAGGCGTTCGGGGGGCGGGTGGCTGCGGTCAAGCCGCAGTCGGCATTCTTCGAGGTTTTCGGGGCCCGCGGCGTCGCCCTGCTCGAGCGGGTCCTCGCCGAACTGGCTGCGGCTGGGACGTTGACCATCCTCGACGCCAAGCGCGGCGACATCGGTACCACGATGGAGGCATATGCCCAGGCATTCCTCGGTCCCGATGCACCCAGTCCGGCCGACGCGCTCACCGTAAGCCCTTACCTCGGCTATGGCTCCTTGCAACCCGCCATCGACCTGGCCGCAGCCACCGGCCGCGCGGTGTTCGTGCTGACCCTGACGTCCAACCCCGAGGGACCCACGGTGCAGCATGCAGTCCGGGACGGGCTGTCGGTGGCCGCACAGATCGTCGCCGACGCGACCGCGGACAACGTGGCCGCTGGCGCGGACGGCGGCCTCGGCCACGTCGGACTCGTTATCGGAGCCACTGTCGGGTCTGCGGTGGGGGATCTCGGCATCGACCTGGCCGCGTCCTGTTGTCCACTGCTCGCCCCGGGGCTGGGGGCACAGGGGGCCACCGCAGCCGACCTGGACGAGGTCTTCGGGACCGCTCTGCCGCAGGTCCTCGCGAGCTCTTCGCGGGGCATCTTGCGGGCTGGACCGAGCATCAAGGGACTCACTGCCGCAGTCCTGGCGGAGGCCGGAGCGCTGCGCGAGCTGCTCGGGTAGCCGCAAGCAAAGTGGCCGAGAGCCGTAGCGGGACTGGCCCCTCCTGCTCCCCTATAGTCGCAGGAGCAGGCGGGTCGTCCGCCCTCTTGTACCCGTGATCCCGATGATCGGAAGGCATGACCGGCGTGGCGCTTCCCCCCCTGACCCCCGAGCAGCGCAGTGCGGCATTGGAGAAGGCAGCGGCGGCTCGCCGGGAGCGCGCTGCAGTGAAGAATCGCCTGAAGAACGCCCGAGGTTCGCTGGCAACCGTCCTGGCCGAGGGCAAGGAGAACGACGCGATCGGGAAGATGAGGGTCGTCGCGCTCCTGGAGTCCATGCCCGGAGTCGGTCGGGTGCGGGCCCGGCAGATCATGGACGAGGTCGGGATCGCGCACAGCCGCAGGGTGCGGGGGCTGGGCCCGAACCAGGTGGCCGCCCTGACCACCCGGTTCCACTAGTAGTGCCCGGCCCCGAGTTCGAGGGTGACCTGCCGGTGCCTCTGACCGTCCTGGCTGGGCCGACCGCAGTGGGGAAGGGAACCGTGGCTGCCTATGTCCGCGACCACTATCCCCGGGTGTGGCTCAGCGTCTCCGCAACGACTCGCCCCCCGCGTCCTGGTGAGATCGACGGGGTGCACTACCGGTTTGTCACCGACGCGACGTTCGATGCGATGGTCGAGGGTGGCGAGATGCTCGAATGGGCGCTCGTGCACGGCCGGGCGAGATACGGCACCCCGCGCGGGCCGGTTGAGGAGGCCCTGCGCGCCGGGCGGCTCGCGCTCTTGGAGATCGACCTCCAAGGCGCCCGGCAGGTCCGGCAGAGCATGCCGCAGGCGCGCTTCGTCTTCCTCGCACCACCGACCTGGGAGGAGCTCGTCACCCGGCTCGTCGGTCGCGGCACCGAGGACGCGCAGGAGCGGGAGCGCCGCCTGGCCACCGCACAGGTCGAGCTGGCGGCTGCAGTCGAGTTCGACGTGACCATCGTCAACGACGAGGTTCGGCGCGCGGCTGAGGAACTCGTATCATGGATGTCTGCCCCGCGCGGGGGCGAGCACACCCGTCGAGAAGTGAGCGAGCACTGAGGCATGTCCGGAACCAAGGCCAACCCCATCGGCATCACAAAACCACCGATCGACGAACTCCTCGAGCGGGCCGACTCCAAGTACGCGCTGGTGCTCTACTCGGCCAAGAGGGCCCGCCAAATCAACGCGTACTACGCCCAGCTCCAGGAAGGACTGCTCGAGTATGTCGGGCCCCTCGTGGAGTCCGAGGTACACGAGAAGCCGCTGTCGATCGCCTTGCGGGAGATCAACCAGGGCCTGCTCACGGTCACAGCCACCGAGGAGTGAGGTGAAGGTCGTCCTCGGCGTCGCCGGCGGCATCGCAGCCTACAAAGCCTGTTCGCTGCTGCGCCTGCTCACCGAGGCCGGCCACGACGTCACCGTTGTCCCCACGGCTGCCGCGTTGCACTTCGTCGGTGCAGCCACCTGGTCGGCACTATCCGGCAAGCCGGTGCACACCGACGTGTGGTCGGACATCACGCAGGTGCCGCACGTGCGGATCGGGCAGCAGGCGGACCTTGTCGTCGTCGCCCCCGCCACCGCGGACCTACTCGCCCGGGCTGCGAGCGGGCAGGCTGATGACCTTCTGACCAACGTCCTCCTCACTGCCCGGTGTCCAGTGGTCATGGCCCCGGCCATGCACACCGAGATGTGGGAGCACCCGGCCACCCAGGCCAATGTCACCACCTTGACCGAGCGTGGCATACACATCGTCCCACCCGCCTCCGGCCGGCTCACCGGCGCGGACTCTGGCCCAGGGCGCCTGCCCGAGCCCGAGGAGTTGTATGCGGTGTGCGTGCGCGAGTTCGCCCGTCCGGTGCCTGGGAGCCTGAGCGGGCAGCACGTCGTCATCTCCGCCGGCGGAACCCGCGAACCGATGGACCCGGTGCGCTATCTCGGCAACCGGTCCTCCGGGAAGCAGGGGTATGCCCTGGCCGCGGTGGCCGCATCGCGAGGAGCTCGGGTGACGCTGGTCTCCACAGCCGCTCTGCCCCCGCCCCCCGGAGTCGACGTCGTTTCCGTGGAGACCGCCCGGCAGCTGCAGGAGGCCGTCGAGGTGCTCTATCCGCAGGCGGATGTGATCGTCATGGCAGCGGCGGTCGCGGACTTCCGGCCGGCGGCATACGCAACGGCGAAGATCAAGAAGACGCACGTCGAGGGCCTGCACGGGGAGCCCGACGAGTCAGCCCCGACGATCCCCTTGGTGCGCAACCCCGACATCCTCGCCGGGCTGGTCAAGCGCCGGGGGAGCGGGACGACCCCGGTCATCGTCGGGTTCGCCGCCGAGACCGGCGATGACACCGGATCCGTCCTCGACCTCGGCTGGGCCAAGCTGGCCCGCAAAGGGTGCGACCTGCTCGTCGTCAACGAGGTCGGCCAGGGCAAGACCTTCGGCCAGGACGAGACCACTGTGCACGTGCTCCGCGCCGGACGCGACGAGATCGCCACTATCGGCCCGGCGAGCAAGGTGGCGGTGTCCGAGACGATTTGGGACGTGGTCGCCACCCTGCTCTGAGGCACCGACGCTCAGAGGCGCCGACGCTCAGAGGCGCCGACGCTCAGGCAGACCCAACCACCGCGTCATCGTGCTCGGACTCGTCCGACGGGTGCTCCGACTCGGCTGCTGCCCCCTGTTCGCCTGGCTCGGTGGTGGCTTTCTTGCTGGTGGCTTTCGCCTTCTTGCCGGCGGCCTCCTC
>JBDIAO010000015.1:0-47913 GCA_039812375.1 Phycicoccus sp.
TTCTGTATGCCGTCCTCATCGGGCCGGTTATCCAGTTCTTTCTGCCGTTGGTCACCGTTCGGGTCACGCCCCCCGGCTGCGATGCGACCGGCGGCTCGAGGTGGGTCCTTCCGACGAGTGAGGACCCGACGAGTGACGACCCGACGAGTGACGACCCGACGAGTGACGACCCGACGAGCGACGGAGATGGACCACGAGCGGGGTAGATCACGTGCCCGGCCGTGCGCGAGGCGGGACTTGAACCCGCACACCCGAAGGCACCAGAACCTAAATCTGGCGCGTCTGCCAATTCCGCCACTCGCGCGCAAGAGCCACTGTAGAGGCAGGGGGGTGCCGCCACGTGCACCGTGGCCGCCGGGTCCTCGCCTGGGGGTGCAACTGCTGCGAGGGTCGCACCACGCCGCGGACCCAGTGTCTCGTGCCCGGTGTTTCGTGCCCAGCGTCTCGTGCCTGGTGGCGCAGCCCCTCCCCGGTCCGAGCGCTCGATGTCGGCGCTGCAAGTGTGTGCGGCCAGATGGGGAGGGCTTCTGCTGGGAAGGTCATCACGGCGGCTCCGGTGCGTCCATCCCGCATCGCACCCTCTCCGGTCACCGTTTCCCCCAGTTCCTTGGAAGGTTCTCCATGTCGCAAGCCACCACCCCGCTCGCCCAGAAGGCGGCTGCCGAGGTCCTGGGCACGTTCGTGCTCACCTTCGGCGGCTGCGGGTCGGCGGTTCTCGCTGCCAAGCACTTGAGCTCGGACGGCAAGTTCAATCTCGGCATCGGGTTCCTCGGGGTCGCGCTGGCCTTCGGCCTGACCGTCGTGGTGATGGCCTACGCGGTCGGGCATGTCTCCGGAGGGCACTTCAACCCGGCCGTCACCCTTGGCGCCGTCTTGGGCCGGCGCCTGCCGGCCAAGGACTTGCCGCTGTACTGGGGGTCTCAGGTCGTCGGGGCCCTCGTGGCCGGCGGTGTCCTCTACCTCATCGCCAGTGGTCAGCAGGGTTTCGCCATCGACAACACCCAGGCCGGCGTGTTCGCGACCAACGGGTACGGGGACTTCAGCCCAGGCGGGTACTCACTGCTGTCCGCACTCGTCATCGAGGTGGTCCTGACCGCTGTGTTCGTTTGGGTCATCCTCGGCGTCACCGACACCCGGGCCCCCAAGGGCTTCGCCCCCCTGGCCATCGGCCTGAGCCTCACCCTCATTCACCTCGTCGCCATCCCGGTGACGAACACCTCGGTCAACCCGGCCCGTTCACTCGGGGTGGCCGCGTACGTCGGCGGCACGCCTCTCGCGCAACTCTGGTTGTTCATCGTCGCGCCTCTCCTGGGTGCCGCGATCGCTGGCAGCACGTACAAACTCCTGCTCGGTGAGCGCACACGGGAGGAGTGGGAGCCGGCCATGGAGGCCTGATCCCTCGAGGTCCAGCGCCCCGGGGGACCTGGTGACGGGAAGACCTCGTCGTCAGGGTTCAGTTGCTCAAGGCCAGGGTGAACGGCAACACTGCCGGGGCACCGGCCAGGCGCAGGGCACGCGCTGCGATGGTCAGGGTCCACCGTGAATCAGCGAGGTCGTCGACGAGGAGCACCGGGCCCTCGATCGTGGCCAGAGCATCGGCGAGATCGGGGCCGACCGCGAAGCGCTCCCAGACGCTGGCGAGTCGGAACGCCGAGTTCCCACCCGGTTCCCCGGCTGGTCCGCCTCGGGCGAGGTCGAGGGCACCAAGGAACGGCAGCCGCCCGATCTCGGCGATCCCGTGAGCCAAAGAGGTGACGAGTGTGCCGTGTCGGCGAGACGGCATAGCGACAACTCCAGCAGGACGGCGAGACCAGCCCCACTGTGCGAGCACCGGAACGCACGCTCCCAGCAGTTCCGGGGAGGCGACCGGGTCTGCACTGAGGAGTCCGCGCAGCCGCGGGCTCCAGCCCAGGTCGGAGAGCCGGGCCAGTGCACGACCGCGCAGCATCGCCTCACCGGCCGGGATCCGGCCGCGCACGGCAACGCCCAGACGGTCCATCGCGACCGGCCACTGCACCCGGGGCTCGATGTCGACCCCGGCGCGGGCGAGCCGCTCCCGGGCTGCGCCGACGACCTGATCCGGGATGCGGGTGGGGAACCACGTTCCGGCGCACCTGTCACAGCGGCCGCAATCGGCCGCAGTCGGATCGTCGAGCGCATGTTGCAGAAAGGCCATCCGGCACTGGCTGGTCTCCTCGTAGCCGACCATGAGTTCCTGCTCGGCCGTCCGCGACGCCGCGACCCGGGCATACCGCTGCACGTCATACGCCCACGGCGCGCCGGTGGCCACCCAGCCACCGCTGACCCGGGAGAGCGCCCCGTCGACGTCGAGGACCTTGAGGAGCAGTTCGAGGCGGGTCCGGCGTACGTCGACGATGCTCTCCAGCGCTGCTGTCGACAGTGGGCGATCGGCCCCCTCGAGCGCGATCAACACCGCGGCTGCCTGCTCCTCACGAGGCATCGACATCGACCCGAAGTACCGCCAGATGTCCCGGTCCTCCGGTCCGGGCAGAAGCAGCACGTCAGCCCGCTCAGTGGCTCGCCCGGCCCGCCCGACCTGCTGGTAATAGGCCACCGGTGAACTCGGTGCACCGAGGTGGACGACGAAACGCAGGTCGGGTTTGTCGAACCCCATCCCGAGCGCCGAGGTCGCCACCAGGGCCTTGACCTCGTTGTCCCGCAATGCGTTCTCCAGCCGCTCTCGGTCTGTGGGGTCGGTCCGTCCGGTGTATGCCGCCACTGCCAGTCCGGACTCGGCGAGCGTGGCTGCGACGTCCTCGGCGGCCGCGACCGTGAGGGTATAGACGATTCCGGACCCGGGCAGCGAGGGCAGGTGCGCGAGCAGCCACGCGAGCCGATGCTCCGGTGGCAGCGATGGCAGCACCCCCAGGCGCAGCGACGCGCGGGCCAGGCCACCGCGGATCGTCAGCACCTCCCGAGTCGTCGTGTCCGAGGCGACCGACAGCTGCTCCTGCACATCGTGAACCACCCGGGCGTTGGCGGTCGCGGTCGTCGCGAGGACGGGAGTGTCGGCAGGCAAGGCGGCCAGGAGGTCCTTGATCCGTCGGTAGTCGGGCCGGAAGTCGTGCCCCCAGTCCGACACGCAGTGGGCCTCGTCCACGACGAGCAGCCCGCATCGGCGCGCCAGCGCGGGCAGCTGCTCGGCTCGGAAGGACGGGTTGTTGAGTCGCTCGGGGGAGACCAGGAGCACGTCGACAGCGTCCTGTGCCAGCGCCGCGCGCACCTCGGCCCAGTCCTGGGCGTTCGCCGAGTTCATCGTCATGGCCATGATCCCGGCCCGCTCCGCTGCCGCGATCTGGTCACGCATAAGGGCGAGCAGTGGGCTGACGATGATGGTGGGACCAGTCCCGTGCGCCCGTCGCAGTGCCGTCGCGACGAAATAGACCGCAGACTTCCCCCATCCGGTGCGCTGCACGACGAGCACCCGAGCACTCTCGCCCACGAGAGCCTCGACCGCCTCGAGCTGCCCGTCTCGGAAGTCGGCATCGCTACGCCCGACGAGGCGGCGCAGCACGCTGCGGGCCTGCCCGGCCAGATCGGCCGGTTGGCTCGGGTCGGCGCCTCGCGCAGCTGTGGACGTGCCGGCAGCTGTGGACGTGTCGGCAGTGCCAGACGTGATGGCATTCGGAGTGGTCATGGTCGCCCCACCGTATGCCGCCCTGCTGACAGCGCCCGGTTCAGACACGTCGAGTGAGGAGGACACGCCGCAGGCACCAGCTCGGGAGCAGCGTGTTCTCCTCACTCGAGTGTCGTCAGCCCAGAGCGTGCGGACTCGAGTGTCGTCAGCCCAGAGCGTGCGGACTCGAGTGTCGTCAGCCTATGGCGTGCGGCAGGTCGACGAACTGGTAGCCCTGGGCGCGCAAGCCGTCGATGACCCCCGACAATGCATCCGCGTCGAGGGTTGAGCCGTCGCTCGGATGCGCCCCGACGTGCATGAGCACGATCGCGCCGGGACGGGCTGCGCCCAGGACCCGCTGGCGGACCGAGTCCACCGACCGCCCCCCGCTCGTACCCTGCCAACCCAGAGTGTCCACAGTCCAGCGCATCGGGACGTAGCACTCGTCGTTGACCAGGGCGATGGTGCGTGCGTCCCGTGCCCCGTAGGGGAAGCGGAACCACGGCGCGGGATCCCGTCCGGTGCTTGCGCGGATCGCCCCGGCTCCGCGACGCACCTCGTCGACCACTGAGGCATCGGGCAAGGTGGTCAGGTCCGGATGGGTGTCGGTGTGGTTGCCGACCGGGTGTGCGGCCGCGATCTGTAGGGCCGCCCGCGGGAAGGCGCGCACGAACGCCCCGGTAAGGAAGAACGTCGCTGGCGTGTCCTTGGCGGCGAGAGTGCCCAGGATCGAGGACACTCCCGCGTCGCTGCCCCCGGCGTCGAAGGTGAGGGCGATGAGCCGCTCGTTCGTCGGCAGCACCTCGAGGTCTTGGCCACGGTGACGCGAGGTGACTGCACACGCGTCGAGGACTGGCGAAGTCGGCGGCGGCGGGGCAGGAGATGAGGAGAGCGTGGTCGTCGGGCTTGGCGACACCGATCCGGACGGACTCGGCGTGGCACTGGCCGAGTTGGGCGCGGGCGAAGTCGTACCGGACCCGCCGGAGCTAGATCCACCGGGCCCGGGTCCGGACGCGCCAGAGCACCCGCCGAGAACCATGGCAACCGCCAGCGCAGCCGGCGCCAGGGCGGTCGCGGCCAGGATGCGGACCCGGTGGCTTCTCATCATGCGCTCCGACCCCAATCGTAGGGGTGCCTGCGAGGATGACGGACATGCCCGAGATCTACCGCGTCGAGGTGCCGTTGCGCTGGTCCGACATGGACGCCTACGGCCACGTCAACAATGTCCAGTTCCTCCGCTTGCTTGAGGACGCCCGGGTGGTCGGCTTCGAGAAGTGGTTCAGCCGGGGCCAATCCCTGCTCGACTCCGGGATCGTCGTCTCCCGGCACGAGATCGAGTACCGCGCGCCGCTCACCTTCCGGCACGCCCCCGCCCAGGTCGACATGTGGGTCACCCGCGTCCACGGAGCCGGCTTCGACCTCGGCTACGTCGTGCGCGACCCGGAGTCAGTGGGGGACACCGTGTATGCCGTCGCCGAGACCGGGCTGGTCCTCTATGACTTCGACACGGCCCGGCCGCGTCGGATGGCACCGGAGGAGCGGGCCGAGCTCCGGGCTCACCTCGGCAATCCGGTGGTTTTCCGGTGGCAGCGGTGACCCAGATCCTCCGGTTCAGCTCACCGGACGCGCTCGGGGACCTCGGCCGGTTCGCCACTCGTGCCGCCACATTCGACTCCGACGGGGCGATTCGGCTTCAGACCAGCGGAACTGTCCTGGCCGCCTGGGTCGGCATCGTCGCGGGGACCGGCATTCTCGGTGAGGGTGCCGTTCTCGGCCTGCGGACGTTCGCCTTGGCTGAGCCCGCTGAGCCCGGTGAGCTCGATGTTGCGGTCCCGTTGCGGGCGATCATCGACCGGACCGCCCGGGGGGTGTATGCCGGGTCGGAGCTGCACGTGCCGCCCACCGAGGCACTCGCGCCGTGGGCGGCACTGACCCCACCGCGGAGCGGCTGGGAGCTGGTGGGGGAGATCGATGCGGACTTGCTGGCAGAGGTGGGCCAGAGCGGGATTGCGGAGGTCACAGTGGCGCTCGCTGAGCGAGGTGCAGCCGCGGGGTTCGCTAGGGATCGGATCTGGTCCCGCCCGATTCGCGAGGTGGTCAGACCGGGTGCAGTTGACGCCGAGACCGGCCCGCTGGATGGGTCGAGCGGGGTGACCCCCGGCGTCGGTGAGATGCGTGCAGGCGGGGCGCTGGCGGCATACGGCCTGGGCTTCCTCCGCCCGGGGAGCACGGTAGGTGTCCACCGCTGCGGCCGCTGGACCCGGCTCAGCGCCGTCGGTGGCTACGTCCTGATGCGCTGACCTGCTGGTACGACGAGGACGGCAACGATCCCCAGGCCGAGGAAGAGGCCGCCATAGAGCGGGTTGTCCAGGCCCGGGACATGCCCGGCAGCGAAGACCCCGGTGACCGCGGCGATACCCAGCACCGACCCCAGGACGTCGGCGAGTTGGAGCTGAGACGCCGCGTGGGCCTGCTCCTCCAGCGTGCTCAACTCCAGGGCGAGCACCGTTGTCGTCGTCACCCCGAGCCCCATCCCCAGCCCGGCGATGACGAGCGCCGGGACGACGAGAACCGCCTTGATGTCCAACCACGCGATGACCCCGAGCAGGGCCGTCCCCAGCGCTAGCACACCACCTCCGATCGTCACCAGCCGTGGTCGGGGGAGCGTCATCGTCGGGTGCCCCTGGTACCACGCCCCGATGGCCCACCCGAGAGAGCCGAGCGCGAGCGCGAGGCCGGCGACCTGCAGGCTGGCCCCCCGCTGGCCGTGCAGGAACAGGGGGATATAGGAGATCACGCCGAAGAAGGACGCGGTGAAGAGGGCTCGGGCGAGGATCACGGACGGGATACCGCGTGCCATCCGCCAGGTCCCGCGCGGCAGGAGCACCGGGAGCAGGGCCGCGATCCCGATGACGCCCGCGGCGGCCAGGCCCAAGCGTGCCGGTGACGCCCCGGCTCGCTCCGGTCCGGCCGCCCCGCCTGCGGCCTCGGTGGCGATCCCGAGCTGGAGGAGCCCGGCTGAGAGGGCGATCCCGACGCCGCCCCACGCGGCGCGGACATGGTCGCGGTGGTCGCGACTGCTCACGGCCACCTCGAGGGCCGAGGTGTCGACACGGCCGTGGGCGCGCGCCATGACCGCCGCCGTGAGGGCGACCGGGATGACGACGATCCAGAACACCCAGCGCCAGGAGAACGTCTCGGTGAGCCACGCGGACAGGGGGGCGCCGAGCAGGCTCGGCAGGATCCACGCCGCCGAGACGTAGGTGAACAGCTTGGGTCGCACCTCGTCGGGATAGACCCGGCCAGCGATGACATACATCAGGACGACGAGCAGACCACCGCCGAGCCCGGTCAGCGCCCGCCCCAGCAGGAAGACGTCGAGGCGGGTGGCGAACCCGCAGACCGCCGACCCCACCGCGAGCAGGATCTGGCCGACGAAGGTCCCGGGCAACGGGCCGGACCGGTCGGTCCACACGCCGGCGAGGACGATCCCGAGCAACTGGGTGGTCAGCATCACCGAGAAGGCGAAGCCGTAGGCCCGCACTGCGTGCAGGTCGTGGACCACGGCCGGCATGGCCGTGGAGACCGCCATGTTCTCGAACGCGACGATGGTGACCAGCGCGAGGACCGACAGGGTGATCGGCAAGTAGGGCCGGCTCAGCGGGTTGGCCGGCAGCTCACTGCCGACGTGCGTGGCCGAGGCTTCCCCGCCGGGGACCGAAGCACCTTCTCGGTCGTCGCGTGGGGGAATGCTCACGTGAATCCACGCTAGCCCACGGACATGGGGTGCCCGCGTTGTTCGAGCACGTCCCGGAGGACGTCGATGTGGTCGGTGACGATGCCGTCGACACCGAGGTCGAGGAGTCGGTGCATCTCGGCGGCGTCCTCACGGTCCCCCTCGTCGAACCAGGCGTGCACCTGCTTGCCGAGCCGGTGCGCCACTCCCAGCAGCTCCGGGGTGAGCAGGGTGATCCGCCGCCCGGCGACGGCATACTCGTTGGGAAGCTGCAGCACTGGGGCTGGGGTGTGCAACACCTTGGACAGGTGTCTCGGAGCCAACCGCAGCACGCCGGTGCCGACCTGACCAGCCGCACTCGCCAGCCGTGGTCCCATGATCCGCCGAGCCGCTCGGACCCGCCGCTCGGAGAACGATCCGATGCACACCCGGTCGATACTCCGCGTGCGGTGGATGATCTCCAGCGTCGGCTCAAGCACCGCCTCTGACTTCAGATCGATGTTGAACCGGGTGTGCGGGAACGTCTCTAGCAGCTCGAGCAGGGTCGGGATCGGCTCCTTCCCGCCAATCCGGGCCTGCCGGACATGTGACCAGGGCAGGTCGGCAATGCTCCCGTGCGCGTCGGTGACCCGGTCGAGGTCCTCGTCGTGGAAGGCCACGACGACACCATCGAGGGTGGCGTGCACGTCGGTCTCCAGGTAGCGGTAGCCCATCTCGACCGCCCGGGTGAAGGCCGCGACGCTGTTCTCAAGCCCGCGGTTCGGCAGGTAGGCAGCACCGCCGCGATGGGCCATCGCGAGCGGCGTGCCACCGTCGAAGTAGGCGTAGTCGCGCGCCCTCATCGTGGCGCGTGAGCCCAGACTGTCGTGTCTGTGGGCACCAGCCTGTCGCTGGTGAGGTCGCCGGAGGTGATGAGCACCGACGACCCCTCAGGCAGGGCGATCGGATCGGGGCCGAAGTTGGTCACGACCAGGACGGTGCGCTCCCCGTCCCCGCTGGTGTTGACGAACGCGAGAACCTCGTCCGAGCAGAGCTCATGCCAGGTGAGGCTGCCGTGTCCGAACCGGTGCTTGCGGCGGTAGCGCAGCAGATCGCGATAGAGGGTGAGGAAGGAGCCAGGCACGCCGTCCTGCGTGTCGACCGCGTGCTCTGCGTATGCCGCAGGTTGCGGGAGCCAGGTGCGCTCGCCCGGGCCGAACCCGAACGAGGGAGCATCCTTGACCCACGGCATCGGAACCCGGCACCCGTCCCGGCCGAGCTGGAGTGCGTCGGTCCCCTTGGTGCGGTGGAAGGTCGGGTCCTGGCGGAACTCGTCGGGCATGGTCGTGTGCTCGGGTAGGCCGAGCTCCTCGCCTTGGTAGACGTAGGCGCTGCCGGGCAGAGCGAGCATCATCGTCGTGGCCGCCCGGGCGCGTCGGGCACCCAGGACCTCGTCCGGTTGGGGGTCGTCGGCGCCGATCCCGTTGGGTCGCGGACGGGTCAGGTCGAGAGCCAGTCGGGTGGCATGCCGGATGACGTCGTGGTTAGACAGCACCCACGTCGTCGGCGCCCCGACCGCGTCGTTGTTGCGCAGCGAAGCCTCGATGATCTCGCACAACCGATCCGCGGACCAGGGCGTCTCGAGGAAGTCGAAGTTGAACGCCTGGTGCATCTCGTCGGGGCGCACGTAGCGCGCGAGCCGGTCGAGCTCCATGACCCACGCCTCGGCGCACAGGATCCGGTCGTGGTCCTCGCCGGAGCCGGCGACGTCGTTGTCGCGAGCAGAGAACTCATCGGCCAGCGCCCGCCAGGTGCGATAGATCTCGTGCACACCGTCCTGGTCCCACATGGGGAAGTAGGTCCCCAGCGGGTTGAGCGGGGTGTGCAGGGCGCCAGCGAAGTCAGGCAGGCCGGCCTCCTTGACGAGCCCGTGCGCGACGTCGACCCGGAAGCCGTCGACCCCACGGTCGAGCCAGAACCTCTGGACGGCGAGGAACTCGTCCGCCACCTCCGGGTTCGACCAGTCGAAGTCGGGCTGGGTGGAGTCGAAAATGTGCAGGTACCACTGGCCGGGCGAGCCGTCGGCCTCGGTGACCCGGCTCCAACCGCAACCGCCGAAGATCGAGCCCCAGTTGTTCGGCGGTTCGCCACCGTCCACGCCCTTGCCCTCCCGGAACAGGTAGCGCGCCCGCTCGGGGCTCCCCGGCCCGGCCTTAAGGGCCGCCTGGAACCACGGGTGCTCGCTGCTCGAGTGGTTGGGGACCAGGTCGACGATGACGCGCAGCCCGAGGCCGTGGGCGGCTGCGATGAGGGCGTCGGCGTCGGCGAGGGTGCCGAAGACCGGGTCGATGTCCCGGTAGTTCGCCACGTCGTAGCCGGCATCGTGCATGGGGGAGACGTAGAACGGGGAGAGCCAGATCGCGTCGACGCCGAGCTCCTTGAGATAGGGAAGCCGTGCGGTGATCCCGGGCAGGTCGCCGATCCCGTCGCCGTTGCTGTCCGCCCACGAGCGTGGATAGATCTGGTAGATCACCGCATCGCGCCACCACGGGCTGTCGGGCGAGTCCGCCGCATGGACCGTCTCGTTCGGAGGAGTGATGTCAGGAAACAGGCGATCGGTGCTCATCGGGACATCCTCGCGCACGCGTGGTCCTCACGGGGCGTCAGCGGGCGGTCACAGCCCGGTGCCGGCCACCGTGGGCGGCACGACCGGTGGTCCCTGGATCCCGGCCGCGTCGAGGGCATCCTTGATCCGCTCCCGCAAGTCACGCTCGACCCCGGTTTCGCTGCCCGGCAGGCAGGTGGCGACGACCCGGATCGTCATCGTCGCGCCGACGACCGAGTCGACCCCCACGACGCGGGGGTCGTCGATGACCCGGTGGGCGAACTCCTCCTCGGCGGCAACACCTGCGACCGCGGAGCGGATGACCGAGATGGCGTGCTCGGCGCTCTCCCGATAGGACACCGGCATGTCCACGATGGCCGTCGCCAGGCCCTGGGACCGGTTGCCGATCCGAGCAATCTCCCCGTTGCGGACATACCAGGTCACCCCGGTGCCGTCCACGAGCCGGGTCACCCGCAGCGACACTTCCTTGACGGTGCCCACGGCCTCCCCGGTATCGATGACGTCACCGACGCCGTACTGGTCCTCGACGATCATGAACACCCCGGAAAGGAAGTCCCGCACGAGGGTCTGCGCGCCGAAACCCAGCGCCACACCACCGATGCCGGCGGAGGTGAGCAGCGGGCCGAGCGGGATGCCGAGCAGTCCCATGATGGTCACGGTGGCGATCCCGAAGACGACGAAGGTGATGATCGAGCGCAGCAGCGAGCCCAGGGTCTGCATCCGCTGAGCGTTGCGTTCCTCCTCGAGCACGTTGGCGGTGGCACTGGCTCGCCCGACCCGACCGACTTCGGCGAGCCGGGCCCGGGACTTGGCAGTCACCGACATGACGATTCGGTTGATCGCCCGGACGAGCAGTGCGCGGATCACCAGGGCCAGGGCGAGGATGACGAGGATTCGCAGAGCATCGGTGAGCAGCCAATGCTTGACCGCCTCGAGGACGTCGACGACTGCCGAACCCACACCGACTATGTCAGTCACGCGCATCCCGCTCCTGTGCGACCAGGGCGCGGATGAGTGCGTCCCGGTTCTCGGTGACCAACCGGCGCAGCGCATCCGGGGCCTGCGGATGAGAATCCAGCCAGGCCCGAGTGGCGTCGGCGAGCTCGGCGTCGGCGAGCGGGCGCGGGTAGAAGCCGGTGACGAGGGCCTCGATGATCGCGTGGGATCCCTTGTCCTGCACGGTGTCGAGCATCTCGTGGTAACGAGCGACATAGGGCCGCAACAGCTCCGGCGGGGTGCCGCCTCGGGCGAACCCGAGCCCGGTCGCCGTAACGATGGCGTTGGGCAGGTCGTCGCCCACGACGGCGGCTTCCCACCCGGCGGCCTTAGCCGCCGCGGTCGGGATCGCCGCGCGGGCTCGGGCAGCCCGCTCCCGGGCACTCGCGGTGTCCTCCCGTGCCTGCTCGGCCTCGATCTGCTCCGAAGCGGCTACCCCGGCGGCGGCGAGTGCGGTAAGCAGAGTCCAGCGCATCTCGAAGTCGAGGACCAACCCGTCCAGCACCTGAGTGCCGTCGAGCAGACCGGCGAGGTATGCCGTGTCGTCACCGACCGTGGTGAACCCGGCGGCCGCGCTGACCAGTTGGAGTTGGGCGTCGCTGCCGGGCGGGCTCGCCTCGGCCAACTCCCACAGCCGGGCCAGGGTGGAGGCGCGCAGCGGCGTGCGGTGCGCGGGGGCGGCATATGTATGGACGGTGGTGGCGAGCTGGGCGAGCAGCGTGCGCAGCAGGGTCGAGTCGGGCTTCCCGCCCAGGGCCTCCAGGACGAGACGCACGTAGTGCCGGGCGCCCAGCTCGCCGTCCCGGGTCATGTCCCACGCGCTGCCGAGCACCAGAGCGTGCGGTAGTGAGTCGGTGAAGGCGTGGGGGTGGGTCAGCACGGTGGCCAGTGAGTGTTCGTCGAGGCGGATCTTGGCGTAGGTGAGGTCATCGTCGTTGACCAGCAGGAGGTCGGGACGTTGCACGCCGGTCAGCTGCGGGACGAGGGTGCGCTCGCCGTCGACGTCAAGCTCGATGCGGTCACGACGGGTCAGGATGCCTTCGCGTAGATCGTAGAGCCCAATGGCGAGCCGGTGCGGGCGCAGCGTCGGGTGCTCGACCGCCGCACTCTGGGTGAGCGCCACGGAGGTGTAGCGGCCCTGCTCGTCGACCTCGACCAGAGCCCGCACGGTGTTCACCCCGGCGGTCTCCAACCATGCGCAACTCCAGGCGCTCAGGTCCCGCCCGGAGGCGGTCTCGAGCTCGGCGAGCAGGTCGGCCAGGGTCGTGTTGCCCCATGCGTATCGCGTGAAGTAGGCCCGCAGGCCCTCCCGGAAGGGCTCCCGGCCGACGAACGCGACGAGTTGCTTGAGCACGCTGGCGCCCTTGGCGTAGGTGATGCCGTCGAAGTTGACCTCGACGTCCTGCAGGTCGCGGATCTGGGCGACGATGGGGTGGGTTGTGCTCAGCTGGTCCTGCCGGTAGGCCCACTCTTTTTCGTAGCTCGCGAAGGTCGTCCACGCGTCCCGCCACGGCGTGGCCTCAGCCTGACAGGTCGTCGAGGCCCACTCGGCGAAGGACTCGTTGAGCCACAGATCGTTCCACCACTTCATCGTCACCAGGTTGCCGAACCACATGTGGGCCAGTTCGTGCAGCACGGTCAGCGCCCGGCGCTCGATCAGGGCGTCGGTGACCTTGGAGGCGAAGATGTAGACCTCGTTGATGGTCACGCACCCGGCGTTCTCCATCGCCCCCATGTTGTACTCCGGGGTGAACAGCTGGTCGTACTTGGCGAAGGGGTAGGGGGTGTCGAACTCCTCCTCGAAGAAGGCGAAGCCTGCCTTGGTCACCTCGAAGAGGTTGCCGGCATCGAGGTGGGGCCTCAGCGAGCGACGACAGTAGATGCCCAGCGGGACCTCGCCGGCGCGGGTGGTGACGCTGTCCCGCACGACGTCGTACGGCCCGGCCACCAGGGCCGTGATGTAGCTGGAGATCCGCGGTGTCGCGGCGAAATCCCAGCGGGCCTGCCCGCTGCCGAGGTCCACCGGGGAAGGTGTGGGGGAGTTCGACACGACCTGCCAAGAGGCCGGTGCGGTGACGGCAAACGTGAAGGACGCCTTGAGGTCGGGTTGTTCGAAGACCGGGTACATCCGCCGACTGTCCGGCACCTCGAAGTGGCTGTAGAGGTAGACCTCCCCGTCCACCGGGTCCACAAAACGGTGCAACCCCTCGCCGGTGTTCGTGTAGTGGGCGGTCGCTTCGATCCGCACCTCGTTGTGCGCAGCCAGGCCGGTCAGGGTGATCCGGGAGTCCGCGTGACGGACGGGCTGCTCCACCCCGTTGAGGACGACCCGCTCGACGCCAGCACCGATGAAGTCGACGAACGTGCTGGCGCCAGGTTGCGTGCAGGAGAAGGTGATCGTGCTTGTCGTCGCAAAAGTCACCGGCCCTCTCGTCAGGTCGAGGTCGACGTGATATGCCGTGACGTCGAGCAGCGCGGCACGCTCCGCGGCCTCGGTTTGGGTGAGATTCGTGCCGGGCACGGTGGTGTCCTCCAAATGGTCTTGGGATGCCCTGATTCTCCCACGGGTCTGCGCCTGACCAGCGACCGAGGAGCGGATCGAGGAGCGGATCGAGGACCGGACCGAGGACCGGACCGAGGACCGGGCCGAACGCGGGTTGGTGCGTCAGGCAGTGATGCGAGAATGGACGGTATGACTGTGCGCACCCCCGTCGAGTTCTGGTTCGACCCGCTGTGCCCCTGGGCCTGGATGGCCTCCCGCTGGCTCATGGAGGTCGAGTCCTTGCGGCCCATCGACGTCACGTGGTCGCTGATGAGCCGCGCGGCCCTCAACGAAGGCCATGACCCGGGCTCCGCCGACGACCCCTGGTGGGGTCCGGCGCGAGTGGTCACCGCCGCCGAGCAGACCCACGGTCACGAGGTGGTCAAGCCGCTGTATGACGCGATGGGCACACTCCTGCACCCCGGCGGGACCGCGGATCATTCGTTGGTCATCGCTAAGGCTCTGGCCGAGGTGGGGCTACCCGCCGAGCTCGCCGCAGCCGCGGACTCCACCGGGTACGACGACCGGCTGCGCGCCGCCAATGCCCGGGTGATCAGCCTCGTGGGGGATGACGTCGGCACCCCGGTGATCTCCGTCAACGGGGTCGCGTTCTTCGGCCCGGTCGTCACCCCGGCCCCCAAGGGCGAGGCGGCGCTAAGGCTCTTCGACGGTTGTGTGCTCGTTGCGGGCACCCCCGGCTTCTACGAGCTCAAGCGGACCCGTACCCACGGCCCGTCCTTCGAGTGAGGAGAGCGACGGTGCGCGTTCATCTCGGCGGCGACCATGCCGCATACGACCTCAAAGGCGACCTGGTCGCTTTCCTCACCGACGAGGGGCACGAGGTCATCGACCACGGACCGTCCCACTACGATGCCCAAGACGACTACCCGGTCTTCGTCCTGCGTGCCGCCCAGGGAGTGCGTGACGACCCCGGATCGCTGGGCATCGTCCTCGGCGGCTCCGGCAACGGGGAGCAGATCGCGGCGAACAAGGTGGCCGGGATCCGGGCGGCCTTGTGCGCCACGCCGGAGCTCGCCGAGCTGGCCCGAGCCCACAACGACGCGCAGGTGCTCTCCCTCGGCGGACGGTTCATCGAGCCACGTCAGGCCCGCGAGGTCGTTCGGGCCTTCCTCGCCACCCCGTTCAGCGCGCAGGCCCGGCACCAGCGCCGGCTGGACATGCTCAGCCGTTACGAGTCCGACCGAACACTGCCTGACCTGCGGTGATACGGCGAAACACAGGATGCATCTGTCGGCGTTGACAGGTATGGTCCGGCCGTAGCCGCAGGTTCCTCCTTCTGTGGCAGCGGACCTTCACCGAGGGAGTTGAGTGACCAGTCACGCGGATGTGCTCGAGCGGCGTCGCAAGTCCACCACGGTGCGTCGCTGGGTCGACGAGCACGTGGTCAGCCGCCATGCCGGTGCCTGGGGACTGGGCACGGCGCTCGTGCTCCTCCTGTTGCTCTCGGTCGCGTTCATCGCGGTGCCGGCGGAGATTCCGCCGATGGCGCTCGCCCCCTTCGTCGTCCTCGCCGGACTGTTCCTGCCGCTGCGCTGGCTGTGGACCGTCTATGGCCCCGTCGCGCTCCTCCTCCTGATCGCGGTCCCGTTACGGCACAACGGAAACGTCCAGAGTGTCCTGATCGGCCTGTCGACCGTCACGCTGATGATGATGATGGTTCTGCTCGCGGCGAGCCGGCAACGGGTGGGTCTACGCGGCTTCACCGGGGAGAGCTTCTTCGTCGACCTGCGGGACCGGCTCGTGGCCGGTGGGCAGATCCCGGCGCTACCCGAGCCGTGGCGGGCCGAGTCCACCGTGCACGCGGCATACGGAGACGCCTTCTCCGGGGACTTCCTCGTCACCGCACTCCAGGACGGGATCCTTGAGGTCGCCCTGGTTGACGTCAGTGGTAAGGGGCAGGGCGCCGGATCCCGCTCCCTGGCGCTGTCCGGAGCGCTCGGCGGCATCATCGGCTCGGTCACCCCGGAGCGCTTCCTCAGCGCCGCGAATGCATACGTGCTGCGTCAGCACTGGGACGAGGGGTTCGCCACGGCGATCCATCTGGCCATCGACCTGCGCACCGGAGAGGGCTCGATCGGCAGCGCCGGGCACCCACCGGCCGTGGTGCACCGATCGGGCTCGGGGTTGTGGAACCCGGTCGGGGGGGCCTCCGGGCCGCTGCTGGGTGTCATGGCCGACCTCGACTTTCCTCGAGTGCCGCTCCAGCTCGGCATCTCTGACGCAGTGCTCATCTATTCCGATGGGGTCATCGAATCACGTCACGCCGATCTCTCCATCGGGGTCGACCGGATGCTCGGCGCTGCGGCTGAGGCGCTGCTGGCGGACAGCTCCGACGTCGCCGAGGCAGTGGTCCGTTCGGCACGCGCCGGAAAGACCGACGACCGAGCCGCCTTCGTCCTGCGCCGCGGCTGAGGCCGGCGAAGCAGTCAAACGGGGCTGACGGCATACGGGCGGACTGGGCGCCTACGCTGGGACGTCGTGTCTATCCGTGAGCGTGTCGACCATGAGCCCAGGCCCGGCGTGCGCACCTTCACCCCACGCTGGCGGATCTCGCCGCTGACCCAGACCAGGATCAACACCCTCCTGCCGCGCCACGCAATCCCCGAGGGTGCGCTCGAGGCATCTGCCGCCTTCGGGCGACGAGCACCGGTGGTTCTCGAGATCGGCTCCGGACATGGCGCCGCCGCCATCGCGTATGCCGCCACGCACCCCGAGGCCGACGTTATCGCCGCCGAGGTGCACGTCCCGGGGGTGGCTCGGATGCTGGCCCGGGCCGATGAGCTCGGCCTGGACAACCTGTGGGTCGAACGCGGTGACGCCTTGCCCTTGCTTCGTGATCGGATTCCGCATGGCTCACTCACGGCGGTGCACTTGTTTTTCCCCGACCCGTGGCCCAAGAAGAAGCACGGCAAGCGCCGATTCATCCAGCAGCACAGCCTCGCGCTCATCAGGTCCCGGCTTGCCCCAGGCGGTGTGCTGCTCGTGGCCACCGACCACGAGGTGTATGCCGCGCACATCCGGGAGCAGGTCGCGGCCTCGGGGCTCTGGTCGCTGATCGAGGTGGACCGACCGCCTTGGCGCCCCGTGGACGGATTCGAAGCCAAGGGCATTGCTGCCGGGCACCGGATCCACGACTTCCGGCTCGTTCCGCGTCTGGGTGGCCGCGGCCTGCAGATGTGAGGATGGAGGGCATGGCGCTGCTCAGACGACCCGTGGCGGCACACCCGACCTATCACCCCCTCACGGTTGTCGCCGTCGACCCAGTTGCCGAGCATGCGGTGTCCATCGCTCTCGCAGCCCCCGATGACCCTGCAGCAGCCGCTGACTCCGTCGACTCCGTCGACTCGGACCCGACCGCTGAGGTCCCACGGTCGTCGTCCTACCTGCGCTATCGGCCCGGACAGTACGTCACCCTTCGGGCTGCCATCGACGGGGAGGAGGTGCGCCAGTCATACTCCCTGTGGACTCCGCCGGAGCGGGCTCGTGCTGAGGGAGTCCTTCGGATCGCGGCTGCCCGGGTCCAGGGGGGCCGGATGTCACCGTGGCTGGCGACCAGGGTGCACGTCGGGGACACCATCGACGTGCTGCCGCCCATGGGGGACTTCACCCTCGACGATGACCCGAACCCACGGGTGCATGCCGCCGTCGCCGGCGGGTCCGGCATCACCCCCGTCCTGGCTATCCTCGCCGCCGCACTGACTCAGAACGGGGCCTCGACCGCGACTCTCGTGCTCGCCAACCGGACCCGAGCGTCGAGCGTGCTGCGCGACGAGGTTGCTGCCGTGCAGGCAGCCAGCGACGGCCGGCTCACCGTCCACGACGTCCTCAGCCGGGAGCAGGGCCCGCACCTGGGCCAGGGTCTGCGCCGGATCGACGCCCTCCTGCTCGACGAGACCTGGCCGCACCCCGAGGACGTCGACGCGTGGTGGTTGTGCGGCCCGGAGGGTCTGAACGTCCTTGTCGAGCTGTGGCTCGACGATGCCGGAGTGAGTCGCCAGCGGGTGCATCGGGAGCGGTTCACCTCGACCGGGCCGGTGGACCCGGTGCGCCGACCCGAGGGTGCCTCCCCGGTGGTGACGGACACCCGTGCTCAGCCGGCGGACACCCGTTCGTAGCGGACGATCGCGAAGCCCGGCTGCTGCGCCGACGCGGGGTGCTCCTCGCGAGTGACCTCGCGCCACTGCCTGGTGTTCCACGGCGGGAACCTTGTGTCCCCCTCGGGCGCGATGTCGACGTGGGTGAGCACCAGCGCATGCGCGAACGGCAAGGCCGCAGCATAGATCTGCCCACCACCGACGACGAACACTTCGTCGGCCACCCCGGCCAGAGCCAGGGCTTCGGGCAGTCCGTGCGCGCTCTCCACCCCCGGATGCGTCCACGACCGGGATCGGGTGACGACGATACTGCGCCGCCCGGGCAGTACCCGGCCGATCGACTCGAACGTGGCCCGCCCCATGACCAGGGGGTGCCCGAGGGTGAGCGCCTTGAAATGCGCGAGGTCCTCGGGCAGGTGCCACGGCATGGCACCGTCCCGGCCGATAACGCCGTTGCTGCCCAACGCCGCGACGAGGGTGACCCGGGTCATCGACTCACACCGCGATCGGGGCCGGGATCGACGGGTGGGCCGCATACCCGACGAGCTCGAAGTCAGCCAGGTCGTAGTCGTCGATGCTGTCCCGGGGGGTGATCCGCATCGTCGGTAGCGGCCCGGGGGTGCGGGTCAGCTGCAGCCGGGCCTGGTCGAGATGATTGGTGTATAGGTGAGCGTCCCCCAGGGTGTGTACGAAATGCCCGGGGGCCAGCCCGGTCTGCTGGGCGAGGATCATCGTCAGCAGGCCGTAGCTGGCGATGTTGAACGGCACACCGAGAAAGACATCAGCGCTGCGTTGGTAGAGCTGGCAGTCGAGGTATGCCGTGTACCCACCGCCTGGGGCTGCCTCACCGCGGGTTTCGGTGTGGGTTGTGGCCACCTCGGGGGTCATCGGCCGGACATAGAACTGGAACATGGTGTGACAGGGCGGCAGAGCCATCTGATCCACGTCGGCGACATTCCAGGCCGAGACAATATGCCGGCGGCTGTCTGGGTTGGTCCGAATCGCCTCGATCACCCCGGCGATCTGGTCGATGTGGCCTCCGTCCGGGGTCGGCCAGGACCGCCACTGGTGTCCATAGACCGGCCCGAGGTCGCCGTGCTCGTCGGCCCACTCGTCCCAAATACTGATTCCGCGTTCGTGGAGCCAGCGCACGTTGGTGTCGCCGCGCAGGAACCAGAGCAGTTCACCGACGATGGAGCGCAGGTGAAGCCGCTTGGTCGTCAGCACCGGGAAACCGGCGCCGAGGTCGAAGCGCATCTGGTGCCCGAAGATGCTGCGGGTGCCGGTGCCGGTTCGATCGGCCTTGGGCACCCCGTCGGTCAGGACGTGGTCGAGCAGGTCGAGGTACTGGCGCACGCGGCGAGCCTACCGCCGGGCACTGATGGATCCGGGGGCAGCGAGAATCCCGGCGGGCTACCCTGGGCGCCATGACAAACCCGTTCGGCCGTGTCCTGACCGCGATGGTCACCCCCATGCACCAGGACGGGTCCGTCGACCAAGCGGGAGTCGATGCGCTCGTCGAGCACCTGCTCGCGGCCGGACACGATGGCATCGTCGTCAACGGCACCACCGGCGAATCGGCGACGCTGAGCGCCGACGAGTCGATGACGGTCATCTCCCAGGTCGTCGAGGTGGCGTCCGGGCGGGCCCGGGTCGTCGCCGGCGTCGGCTCCAACGACACCGAGCATGCGATCACCATGGCGCGACGCGCCGCAGCCGCCGGCGCGGACGCTGCACTGCTCGTCTCGCCCTACTACAACAAGCCCACCCAGCCTGGCCTGATCGCGCACTGCCGGGCTGTGGCCGACGCGACCGAGCTGCCGGTGATGCTCTATGACATCCCTGGCCGGACTGGCATCCCCTTTACTGTGGACACTCTGTTCACCCTCGCCGAGCACCCCCGGATCCTCGCGGTCAAGGACGCCAAGGGCGACCAGTGGGCTGCGACGAAGGTCATGGCGGGCACCGACCTGCTGTGGTATTCCGGCGCCGACGAAGACAACCTCGCCCTCCTCGCGCTTGGGGCCACCGGGGTCGTCTCGGTCGTCGGGCACGTCGCCGGTGCCCGGTATGCCGCGATGCTCGCCGCGGTGGACGCCGGAGATCTGGACACCGCCCGCGGCATACATCGGGGGCTGGTGCCCGCGGTGGGTGCGATCATGGGGACCTCCCAGGGGGCGATCATGGCCAAGGCCGCCCTCGTCGAACTCGGGGTTATCGCCCGGGCCACGGTGCGCCTGCCCCTGGTCGAGGGCCCACCGGAACATCTGGAGATCCTGCGGGCCGGGCTGCGCGCGTCCGGACTGTTGTGAGCCACCCGCACACCGAGCTCAGCCCACCGCCACCCCCGGATCCGCGGGCTGTGCGGGTCGTGCCCTTGGGTGGCCTGGGCGAGGTCGGGCGCAATATGGCCGTCATCGAGCACGCCGGCCAGCTGCTCATCATCGACTGTGGGGTGCTTTTCCCCGATGACCACCACCCCGGGATCGACCTCATCCTCCCGGACTTCGAGTATCTGCAGGACCGGCTCGACCAGGTGCAGGCCATCGTGCTCACCCACGGTCACGAGGACCATATCGGCGCCGTGCCTTACCTGCTGCGCCTCAACCCGGACCTGCCACTGGTCGGTTCCCAGCTCACCCTCGCCTTGGTCGAGGCCAAGCTCAAAGAGCACCGGATCACCCCGTACACCCTGGCGGTGCGGGAAGGGGGCCGGGAACGCTTCGGGGTCTTCGACTGCGAGTTCGTCGCGGTCAACCACTCCATCCCGGACGCGCTCGCGGTGTGCATCCGGACTCCGGGTGGGACCTTGCTGCACACCGGTGACTTCAAGATGGACCAGCTCCCGCTGGACGGCCGGTTGACCGATCTGCGTGCCTTCGCTCGGATCGGCGAGGAGGGGGTCGACCTGTTCCTCACCGACTCCACGAACGCCGAGGTGCCCGGCTTCACCAGCCCGGAGCGGGAGATCTCCTCGGCGATCGACAAGGTCTTCCGGCATGCGCGCAGGAGGATCATCGTGGCGTGCTTCTCCTCGCACGTCCATCGGGTGCAGCAGGTCTTGGATGCCGCCGCCAAGGCCGGGCGCAAGGTCGCCATGGTCGGCCGCTCAATGGTGCGCAACATGGGGATTGCCGCCGAGCTGGGCTACCTGCACGTGCCCGACGGGGTGCTCATCGACGCCAAACGCCTCGACGATCTGCCGGACGCACAGGTCGTGCTCATCTGCACCGGCTCCCAGGGGGAACCGATGGCCGCACTGTCGCGGATGGCCAACCGGGACCACAAGATCGACGTCGGCCCGGGCGACACCGTGCTGCTGGCCTCCTCGCTGATCCCCGGCAACGAGAACGCGGTCTACCGGGTGATCAACGGGCTCATGCGTCTGGGCGCAGATGTCGTACACAAGGGGAATGCGCAGGTGCACGTCTCCGGCCACGCCAGCGCCGGTGAGCTGCTCTACTGCTACAACATCGTCAAACCGCGCAATGTGCTGCCGGTGCACGGGGAGTGGCGGCATCTGAGCGCGAACGCGGAGCTGGCCCGGATGACCGGGGTGGGCGAGGACCACGTGCTCGTCGTCGAGGACGGCGTCGCGGTGGATCTGCTCGACGGGGCGATCTGCGTGGCTGGGGCGGTGCCAGCGCGCCACGTCTACGTCGATGGGTCCTCGGTCGGCGGTGCAGACGAGGCGCTGCTCAAGGACCGGCGGATCCTGCGCGACGAGGGGTTCATCTCGGTCATCGTCGTCATCGACTCAATGACGGGCAAGGTCATCGCCGGGCCGGAGATCACCGCCCGCGGGTTCGTCGAGGACGAGGTGGTCTTTGAGGAGATCCGGCCCAGGTTGGAGGCGGCGCTGGATGAGGCGACCACCTCTGGGGTGAGTGACAGCTACCAGCTGCAGCAGGTTATTCGGCGCACGGTCGGTGGCTGGGTGGGCCGGCGGATCCGCCGACGGCCGATGATCCTCCCAACGGTCATCGAAGCCTGAAGGTTCGCGGCCGGCCTCCCGCGCGCCCGGGTGTTCTGGGTCGCGTGTGCTCCCTGTGATGGATGTGACGAGCGTTTAGGCTGGGGCGCATGACGACTCGTCCGTCCACGTCCTCGCGCGCCCGTGGTGGCTCTACGCGCCCCGCGAGCCGGCGACCGTCGTCCCGCGGTCGCAGTCGTCGGCCCGTGAGCGCTGGTCTCCCTCTACCGCTGCGTGCGGTGCGCATCACCTGGATGGGTCTGGCCGGAGCCACCGGCGCGACAGTGCGTCGGGTGCACTCCGCGGGTAGAGACCTGCAGCCTGAGCACAAGCGCGACGGCCTCGGACTCACCCTGATCGCCCTCGCTGTGCTCGTCGCCGCCCGCGAGTGGTGGGGGATGAGCGGCGTTATCGGCGACGCCACCCACGCTGTCGTCGCCGGCACCGTCGGCCGGTTCTGCTACGCGGTACCCATCGTCCTGCTCGGCTTCGGTCTGCATGTCCTGCGCGGCCCGGAGAAGCGGGAGCAGACGAACCGGCTCGCCATCGGCACCCTCATCGTCACTGTCGCCGCGACCGGCCTGACCCACGTCGCCGTCGGAATCCCCAGCCCACCCGACGGCGCGGACGCTATGCGCACCGGGGGTGGCATCCTCGGGTTCCTCGGTGCGAGCCCGCTGGCCGCCGCCGTCGGGCCGGTCGGCGCGAGCATCCTGCTCGTCCTCCTCGGTGTGTTCGGCGTGCTCGTCCTCACCGCCACCCCGGTGCACCGGATCCCTGCCCGGCTCCAGCAGCTGCGCGCCTACTTTGTCGGGCCCACAGACCCCGAGGAGGCAGACACTGCTGCCCCAACGCCGGCTGGGCCCGACCCAGGCAGGTCTCCGCGAGGGCGGAAGGGCCCGGCCGACCTCGACGGAGACCAGGCCTTCGACCAGGCGGCCGAGGTTGACCCGATGACCGGCAAGCGTCGTCGCCGCTCGCGCTTGTCGGCCGCGACCGGCCCGTCCACGAAGTCCACTCCGTCAGGGGCTCCCACCGGGACACGCACCAGGATGCGCACCGGGGAACACGACGGGGAGCCGACCGTTGCGTTGCCCACAAGTGCGGTGGCCGCTGCGGCAGCGACGGCCAGGACACCCCTGGAGGCTCCACCGGTCGCGCAGATCCCGACCCGGGTCGAGCAGCTCGCCTTGGCCGGAGATGTCAGCTACACCCTCCCGGACTCGGGGCTGTTGGAGAAGGGCAGCCCGCACAAGGCGCGCAGCTCCGCGAACGACCGGGTCGTCGCCGCACTCACCGAAGTGTTCGAGCAGTTCGAGATCGACGCGCAAGTCACGGGTTTCACCCGGGGTCCGACCGTGACCCGCTACGAGGTCGAACTCGGCCCGGCCACCAAGGTCGAGCGGGTCACCGCGTTGAGCAAGAACATCGCGTATGCCGTCGCCTCGGCTGACGTGCGGATCCTCAGTCCGATCCCCGGCCGGTCCGCGATCGGGATCGAGATCCCCAACACCGACCGGGAGAAGGTCAGCCTCGGCGACGTCCTACGATCCCAGGTCGCCCGGGGTAACACCCATCCCATGGTCATGGGCGTGGGTAAGGACGTCGAGGGCGGCTACGTCATTGCCAATCTCGCCAAGATGCCGCACCTGCTTGTCGCCGGTGCCACCGGCTCGGGCAAATCCAGCTTCGTCAACTCGATGATCACCTCGATCCTCGTGCGCGCCACTCCTGACGAGGTCCGGCTCGTCCTCGTCGATCCCAAGCGGGTCGAGCTCACGGCATACGAAGGGATTCCGCACCTGATCACCCCGATCATCACCAATCCCAAGAAGGCCGCCGAGGCGCTGCAGTGGGTGGTGCGGGAGATGGACGTCCGCTATGACGACCTCGCCGCGTTCGGGTACAAGCACGTCGACGACTTCAACAAGGCAGTCCGCTCGGGTACGGCCACCCCGCTGCCGGGGTCCGAGCGGGTGCTCCATCCCTACCCCTACCTGCTGGTTGTCGTCGACGAGCTCGCCGACCTGATGATGGTCGCCCCCCGCGACGTGGAGGAGTCCATCGTCCGGATCACCCAGCTCGCTCGAGCCGCCGGCATTCACCTCGTGCTCGCCACCCAGCGTCCCAGTGTCGACGTCGTCACCGGCCTGATCAAGGCCAACGTGCCGTCCCGGATGGCGTTCGCCACGTCCTCGCTGGCCGACTCCCGGGTCGTCCTGGACCAGCCCGGCGCGGAGAAGCTCATCGGGCAGGGCGACGCTCTCTTCCTGCCGATGGGGTCGAGCAAGCCGATCCGGGTCCAAGGTGCCTGGGTCACCGAATCCGAGGTGCACGCGATCGTCGAGCACGTGAAATCTCAGCTCACGGTCACCTACCGGCCGGACGTCACCACCGCCGCTTCGACCAAGGTCGTCGACGACGACATCGGCGACGACCTCGACCTACTGTTGCAGGCCGCCGAGCTCGTCGTGACCACCCAGTTCGGGTCGACGTCGATGCTGCAACGCAAGTTGCGAGTCGGCTTCGCCAAGGCTGGGCGCCTGATGGATCTGCTCGAGTCCCGGGCGGTCGTCGGACCCTCGGAGGGGTCCAAGGCTCGCGACGTCCTCGTCCGACCCGAGGACCTGCCGGGCACGCTGGCGTTGTTGCGCGGGGAGGATGTGCCCACCGAGCAGGACTACGACGACGAGGCCGCAGACGCCGGAACGTTCGGTGAGGACCGGGCCGACGATGACGGTTTCGGCGACGAGAGCGCCGAGGGCGAGGACGCCTGGCAGCTGACGGGCCGGCAGTGACCCCTGAGGCTCCGGAGAGTCAACTCCTGAGCGGGGATCCTCCGGGCACCTATGAAGCCTTGCGAGAATGAGTGGACGCCACGTGAATAGAGCTGAGATCCTGTCTACCCGAGCTGTCCACGGGGACAGCTGACGGCCCGTTCAACGTCCAGAGTCGGAGAACCGCATGATCGCCACCCCTGACGACACCCTGGGGCCAGTGGACCTCCTGGCCATTGCCTTCCCGGACGGCGCCCCGCACCCCGGCGGCTTCACGCATCTGATCGACTTGGTCAACGCTGGCACTGTCAGGGTGCTCGACGTCGAGTTCGTGCGGCGTGGCCCCGACGGTCTCCAGGTCGTCGAACTCTCAGATCTGCCGGCAGTCGAGGGATTCGACACGGGTTTTTGGACAGGCGCCAGCTCACATCTCTTGGGATCAGACGACCTCGACGCCCTGGCTGCCGACATCGGCGAGGGGGAACTGGCCCTGGTGCTCCTGATCGAACAGCAATGGCTGGTGGGGCTGATCCAGGGTTGGACGAGGACTGGCGCGAGGGTCATCGCCGAAGGCGGAGTATCACCACAGGACCTGATCGATGCCCTTGATGCTGCCGAGATGCGCGAGGAGAGACTCTGATGGGACTGATCAAGACAGCGGCGAAGGTGGCTGTGGCCAGTAGCGTCCACGGACGGGTCCAGCGCCGCCAGCAACAGCGTTGGGCGGCCCAGGATGCAGCGCCGCCCCCACAGTCAGGTTACGCACCTCCGCCGCCGATGGCACCGCCGATGGCACCGCCGGTTGCGGCACCACCTGCTGCTGACATGCAGGACAAGATCCACCTTCTCCGTCAACTCGGCGAACTCCGGGACAGCGGCGTGATCAGCGATGCAGAGTTCGAGGCGAAGAAGGCTGCAGTGCTGGGTTGACCGGAGCGAGCAGCGGACATCTCCTGGAACCCCGGGACCCGCACCGCGCCCGCGCTCGCCGTCGCCACGTGATCGGTCGCCACGTGATCGGTCGCCAGGTGATTGTTAGAGAACCTGGCCGACCACAGTCTGATCGGCCGCGGCGAGCGGATACTCGATCGGTGCCGCCTCGGCCAGAGTAGCGACGATGTCTTCGACGAACTCACTGACGTCCTGGTAGCCGCCGACCGGGCCCCCGGCGAGCAGGCCGTCCGCGCCCAGGAGCACCGCAGCAGGGCTGCTGGGCAGCGCCAGCGCACGCCAGGTCACGCTCGCGTGGTCGCGCCACCCGGGGATGTCGTCCTGCTCGACATCGGGGGCAGGATCGACGCCGGACCAAATCACCCGCACATCGAGAGCCGGCAGGCGCTCGGCCCACTGCTTGGACTCGCGCAGCGCTGCGATCGTGGTGCCGCAGTAACAGTTTCCGAAAACCAGGAGCTGCGCCCGCTCGGTGGCCAGTTCGTGCAGGGTCGTCGGCGCACCCTGGGGGCTCAGGAGAAGCACTTCAGGGATCGGGACCCGCAGGTACTCGTCATCGTCGTCCCCGCCCTCGCCTGGCAGTGGCACCGGCGCCCCGGTGGAGTGCCCGCTGGCCATCGGGCCTGCCGCGGACGGATCGACCGGTTGCGGTGGGGCGGATGTCGAGTGCTGCCTGCTCGGGAGCGCAGCTCCCAAGGAGCCACCGGAGACGAAGACCGCGACGGCCGCAACCAGCACCACCACGACCAGCCACAACAGGTCGGTGGCGGTGAAGTCCGCAAGCGCCGCCGGCACCGTGTTCCCGGCGAAGGCCCAGAGGCTGAAGAGGACGGCGAGCAGGACGAACAGCACATTTCTGGCCACCGTGCGGGCGTTCACCCGCTGGTCCCCGATCCGCCCGAAGCAGCCACACGATGGGCGCGGGTCGAAGGTCATCGCCCGAGCGACGACCAGGAGATAGACCAAGAACAGCCCAAGCGCCACCACGGCCGCCACCTGGGTGAGGATTGTCGACGGCGTGAGCATCGCGAGTGCCAACACGATCTCACCGACCGGCAGAGCCACCGTGACCCATCTCGCGTGCAGCGCCCGCGGCATCCGCAACAGGACGATCGAACTGAGCGTCGCGTCGCGGTCACGCCACTTCGACGCCGCGCTGAGGAGCAGGACGAACGCGAGGACGAGCGGTGCCAGAGTCAGCGGCGCAGGAGACATGGGCCGAAGTCTAAGTTTGCCGCGGTGGGGGGCCGACCAAGGGGGCGCCCGGTCGGGCCGCTGGGTCCTAGGCTGGGCCGCCATGACGAGCCACTGGGACGAACTGGATCAGCAGACGACCCGTTGGCAGCGTTGGCAAGGGATACTGCGCCGCCAACCCTCGGCGTTCCTGCTCGTCGTCCAGGTCAGTGTCATCCTCCTGCTGCCGTGGCTGCAGTCCGTGGACTACGGACGGACCGTCCTGACGACCTTTGGCTTCGTCGCGCTGATCATCGCCGTCCTCACCGTGCGCAGCACCCCCGCGCTCACGTGGCTCTCCGTCCTGCTCGGAGTGCCGGCGGCCGGGTTGGAGGTCGCGGCACTCTTCACCGACACCGCGACATTGGAAGGAGCAGCACACACCGCGCTCGCGATCTTCTACTTCTACACCGGCTTCAGCCTCATCCGCTACATGTTCGAAGATGCGTTCGTCACCAAGGATGAGCTCTTCGCTGTCGGCGCGTGCTTCACCGTGCTGCTCTTCGCCTTCGCCTATCTGTACCTGGCGATTCAGGTCTTCTATCCGCAGTCGTTCAGCTCGTTCGACGGTCCGGGGCAGCGTACCTTTCTCGAACTCATCTATTTCTCCGGGGCGAACCTGACCTCGGTGGGTCTGTCTGACATCTCAGCGATCAGGCCGCTGGCCCGGGCATGGACGACCATCGAGCAACTTGGCGGGGTTCTCTATGTCGCGATGGTCATCAGCCGTCTGGTCGCACTGACCGTGATCCGCAACCGGTAACGGCGCGGCGACACCCTCCTGCCATGTCCGGCACGGCGACCCTTTGCGGTCTCAGGCACTCGGGGCGTCGACATCCTCGATCCGGGCCGTGCTCGGTCCACGTTCCTGCTGGATCTGTCCGGCGCGCTCCTGCGCCGCGCCAAGCACCCGGAGCACGTTGCCGCTGGTTAACGCCCCCAGATCGGCGTCGGACCACCCTGACTCGGCGAGTGCGGTGAGGAGCCGCGGATATCCGCTGACGTCCTCCAACCCCACCGGGAGCACGTCGACCCCGTCGTAGTCCCCACCGAGCCCGATGTGCTCGATCCCGGCGACCTCGCGCACGTGCTCACAGTGCGCGACGACGTCAGCGATACTCGCCTCCGGCGCGGGATGGGTGCGTCGGTACTCCTTCACCCACGCCGACCACGCCGGGTAGTCCTTAGGGTCGACCCCGGCAGCAGCGGCGACGTCCTTGACCGTGTTCGTCCACTCATGCGCTGCCGGTGAGATGAACCCGGGAACGAATGTCACCATGCACACCCCGCCGTTGCTGGGTAGTCGCTCCAGGACGTCGTCGGGGACGTTGCGAACCGACGGGCACACGGCATACGCGCTGGAGTGCGAGAAGATGACTGGCGCCGCGGCAACGTCGAGAGCGTCGCGCATCGTGGTCGCCGCGACGTGGCTGAGGTCGACGAGCATCCCCAACCGGTTCATCTCCGCGACGACCTCCCGCCCGAACGCGGACAGTCCGCCGACAACAGGGGTGTCTGTCGCCGAGTCCGCCCACGGCACGTTGTCATTGTGTGTCAACGTCAGATAGCGCACCCCGAGGGTGTGCAGCATGCGCAGCACCGGAAGGGAAGAGTTGATGCTGTGCCCGCCTTCGGCGCCGATCAGCGAGGCGATCCGCCCGGCCTCGTATGCCGCGCGCGCCTGCTCGGCGGTCGTCACCAGTTCGAGGTCGCCGGCGAAGCGGCGGGTCATTTCGTGCACGGCGTCGATCTGCTCCAACGTCGCCGTCACCGCGGCGCCACCGTCGAGCGAGGACGGGACATAGACCGACCAGAACTGGGCACCGACCCCACCGGCCCGCAGCCTCGGCAGGTCCGTATGTGTGGGCAGGCCGCCCGCTGCGATGTCGAAGACGCTCCAGTCGCAGTGGACTTGGTTGCGGGCCTCCCACGGCAGGTCGTTGTGCCCGTCGAAGATCGGGTGGTCAGTCAGGACAGAGGCGGCCCGAGCGGCGGACGGCGAGGCAGTGGACGGCATACCAGGACACTAGCCCGGCGGCGTGGGAGCCGGCCCGACGCGGACAACTAGAGTGGCGCCATGTCCGCACCGACCTCGCGAGGCTCCGTCGCGCTTGTCACCCTCGGGTGCGCGCGCAACGAGGTCGACTCCGAGGAGCTCGCGGGCCGGCTGGCCGCTCAGGGCTGGCAACTCGTCCCCGACGCCGCGCACGCTGACGTCGCGGTGGTCAACACGTGCGGCTTCATCGAGCAGGCCAAGAAGGACTCCATCGATGCACTGCTCGAGACGGCCGATCTGAAGACAACTGGCCGCACCCGAGCGGTCGTCGCCGTCGGCTGCCTCGCGCAACGCTACGGGCGGATCCTCGCCGACGAACTGCCCGAAGCCGACGCCGTCCTCGGCTTCGACTCGTATGCCGACCTGTCCACGCATTTGGGACGGATTCTGGACGGGGACCGGCCGACCTCGCACCTGCCGACCGACCGACGTGCACTGCTACCGCTCACCCCGGTGAACCGGCCCGCGGCCGCAGCGTCGATGAGCATCCCCGGGCACGCTGTGACCGGGCCGGATCCTGTGCTGCGCACTCGGCTGGACGGGCGAGTGTGGGCGCCGCTGAAGATTGCCAGCGGGTGCGATCGGCGGTGCGCCTTCTGCGCGATCCCGACGTTTCGTGGTTCGTTTGTCTCCCGCCCCCCGGCCGACGTCCTCGCCGAGGCCCGTTGGCTTGCCGACTCGGGTGTGCAGGAGTTGCTGCTGGTCTCGGAGAACTCGACCTCTTATGGCAAGGACCTCGGCGACCTCGGCCTGCTCGAACAGTTGTTGCCTCAGCTTGCCGCAGTGGCCGGTATCGAGCGAGTGCGGGTTTCCTACCTCCAGCCGGCCGAGATGCGCCCGGCCCTGATCGAGGCGATGGCCACCATCGAGCAGGTCATGCCGTGGTTCGACGTATCCTTCCAGCACGCCTCACCGAGGGTGCTGCGGGCGATGCGGCGCTTCGGAGGGACCGAGGACTTCCTCGACCTCCTCGCCCGGATCCGCGCCGGGCAACCCGACGCCGGGGTGCGCAGCAACGTCATCGTCGGTTTTCCTGGCGAGACCGACACCGACGTCGCGGAGCTCGAACGCTTCCTCGTCGCCGCTGAACTCGACGTCGTGGGGGTCTTCGGCTACTCGGACGAGGACGGCACCGAGGCATTCACCCGTGGAGAGAAGGTGCCAGAAGGAGAGATCCGGGACAGGCAGGCCCGGATCGTCGATCTCGTCGAGGAACTCACCGCCCAACGCGCAGCCCAGCGGCTCGGCCAGCAGGTCAGCGTCCTCGTCGAGGAGCGCGACGAGGAGACCCTCGAGCCGGTCGGCCGGGCCGAGCACCAGGGCCCGGAGGTGGACGGGGCCAGCATCGTGCGCGGCGCCGGATCGGTCCGCATCGGTGACGTCGTCTCCGCCACGGTCGTCGGCAACGCGGGAGTGGACCTCGTCACCGTCGCCACGGGCCCAGCATGACCCGCGAACCGGTCATCCCGGACCCGGTGCGGGGACAGGACCCGGCGAGTGTGCCAACCGTAGGCGGAGTGAGCGCCTGGAACATCGCGAACTACCTCACCGTCACCCGGATCCTGCTCGTTCCGGTCTTCGGTTGGCTGCTGCTCGCTGATGGCGGCCGCTCCACCGGACTGCGATGGGCAGCCACCGCAGTGTTCGTCGTGGCCATGCTCACCGACCGCCTCGACGGAGACATCGCGCGCAGCCGGGGCCTGGTGACGAACTTCGGCAAAATCGCCGACCCCATCGCCGACAAGGCCCTGGTGACGATGGCCCTGGTCGGCCTGTCCCTGCTCGCCGAAGTGCCGTGGTGGATCACCGTCACCATCCTTCTGCGGGAGTGGGGGATCACCCTGATCCGGTTCTGGGTGATCCAGCACGGGGTTCTCGCAGCCGGCCGGGGCGGCAAGCTCAAGACGCTCCTGCAGGCGCTCGCGATCGGCCTGTTCGTCCTCCCACATGACCGTATCCCGCTCTCCGGTGTCTGGCACACCACCGGTTGGGTCCTGCTGTATGCGGCCCTGGTCACCACAGTCGTCACCGGGGTGGACTATGTGCTTGCCGCCCTGCGGCTGCGTCGAGGCAGCGCCGCACCCGGTTCGGGAGTGGCCGGGGCGTGAGCGAGTTGTCCGGTTGCGGACCATCTGGGGTTGAGGGGGACCGGCACGTGCAGGCACCCGCCGTCATCGCCATTTTGCGCGCCCGAGAGCTGTCCGTCGCCACCGCCGAGTCGCTCACCGGGGGTCTGCTCTGTGCCGCACTGACCAGCGTTCCCGGCGCCTCCACTGTCGTGCGCGGTGGCATCGTCGCCTACACCCATCAGGCCAAGGAGCAGCTACTCGGCGTCGATCCCATCCTGCTGGCAACTCGCGGGGCCATCGACTCCCAGGTTGCGTTGGCGATGGCCCGGGGCGCGCGTGCGGCATACGACGCCGACGTGGCGATCGCAACCACGGGCAATGCCGGACCCGATCCGAGCGACGGCCAGCCCGTGGGCACCGTCTTCCTCGCACTCGCCCTCTCGCCCGGGATTCGCCCCGACCTCTCGCCTGGGGGGGTCATCGAGGCGCTCACCCTGACCGGGACCAGGGAGCAGATCCGGGCAGACACAGTGCGACACGCACTCGACCTGCTCGGGGGGGTGCTCGGCGCCCGCTCCGGCAGGTACGGTGAGCAGTGACGACGTAGCTGCGCCGCCGCGACGGGCCCGGAGAAGGAGGTCAGGATGGTTCTGCTTCGCACCGAGCTCGGTGAGGTGCTGCGTGACCTCCGCCGCGCCCGTGGTCGCACCCTGCGGGAGGTGTCCGCCGCATCGTCGGTGTCCCTGGGCTATCTCAGCGAGATCGAGCGGGGGACCAAGGAGGCATCCTCCGAGCTCCTGCACGCTATCTGCGCGGGGCTTGAGGTGCCGCTGTCCGGTGTCCTGGCTGAGGTCGCGCTGCGCGTGGAGCGGGTGGAGTCGCTGACCGCACCGGTAACCTTGCCGCGGCGTCCCGACGAGGTGCCCGCCTCCGCAGCCTGAGGCGCGTGCGCCACACACCAGGTGCGCCCTCACATCGGCGTGCCTGCGGGTTCACATCTCCTCGTGGGTTCGAGGGTCCCCGTCGAACCGTCGCCCGTCCGAGCGGCCGAGGTCCTCGATGTCTGCCATCTCTTGAGCACTGAGGGTGAAGCCGCCGATGGCGAGATTGTCCTGTTGGTGTTGACGGCTGCGGGACATCGGGATGGGCAGGACACCAAGCTGGTGGTGCCAGCGCAGCACGACCTGCCCGGGGGTGACGTCGTGTGCGCGGGCAGCATTGACGACCGCAGGCTCGCTGAGCAGCGCGGCATTCTTGGCCAGCGGACTCCATGCCTGGGTCACGATTCCCAGCTCGGCGTGCACTGCACGCATGTGCGCCTGGGGGAAGTAGGGATGGAGTTCGACCTGGTTGACGACCGGGGTCACCGACGTGTCCGCGATGATCTCGTGCAGGTGCTGCTCGGTGAAGTTGCTCACGCCGATCGACCGGGTGAGCCCGCGCTCTCGTGCCTGAACCAGCGCCTGCCACGCCTCGCGGTACTTCCCCACACTCGGATTGGGCCAGTGGATGAGGACGAGGTCGACCTGGTCCACTCCGAGGCGGACCAGCGAGTCCGCGACAGCGGCCAGGGCGTCGTCGAAGCCGTGGAAGCGGCCGGGAACCTTCGTTGCGACAACTACGTCATCGCGGGCAACCTCGCTGCGGCGCAAGGCTTCGCCCACCTCTTCTTCGTTACGGTAGTTCACCGCCGAGTCGAGGAGTCGGTAGCCGACCGTCAGCGCAGAGAGCATCGCCGTGATGCCCTCCTCGCCGCGCAGAGGGTAGGTGCCGAACCCGATGGCGGGCAGGGTCGTGCCGTCGTTGAGCGGGATCCGTGCCAGAGTCATGACTCGACGCTAGCCCCTGCGGCACCTGAGGTCATCGGTGCGCGCATCGTCGGCGCTCGTGCGGCGGCGGTCGTGCGGCGGCGGTCGTGCGGCGGCGGGCGTCAGCGGCGGATTCGCAGACCGCGCGGGGTGAGGTGGAACCCAGCGGCACTCAAAGCTGTGGTCACCGGGTGGTCGCTGCCCAGCACGGGTATGCCGTCCGCTCGTTCGACGGTGAGCCGGCCCAGGGCTCCCTTGTGCACCGCCGCGGCGAGTTCCCCGGCAGCGGCGGTGAGGAGGGCCGGATCCTGCGTGAACGACAGCAGGCTCCGCCCGCCGCGCTCGACATAGAGCACGAGCGTGCCGCCGACCAGGACGACCAAGGCCCCTGCCTTGCGGCCGGGTTGGTGCCCGGTATCCCCGGCCACCCGCTGGGGCCAGGCCAGCGCAGCGCCGAAAGGGTTCGCCGGGTCTGCTGCGGCCAGGACATGCGCGCTGCTGTGCCCGCCGAGGTGCCCGCTGACAGAGGTGCTGGCCACGGCGGAAGATGCGGTGGCACCCGAACTCGCGCGGAGCCGGTCGACTGCACCCGTCGTCCCGAACTGTGCTGCACCCAGTCTCTCGACGAAGTAGCCGCGACGCACCGCGCCCGACTCCTCGGCCGCAGCGAGCACGCGGTACATCGCGGCGAACCCGCCGGGGATGTCCTCGGCCTGCACCGCGCCCCGGGTGAGCACGCCATAGCGGTCGAGGAGTTGCTCAGCGGTCGCGAGAGTGCGCAGGGTGCTCTGACCCTCCCCGACCGGCAGCACCGACCAGCGTCCGACGGTGCCTGGCGGACCAGCCCGGGACACGGGCGACGGCTGTGTCGGTGGCGAGCCCAGCCCGCTGAAGGAACCCAGCCCGCTGAAGGCGCCCAGCCCACGTTGACGGGCGGCATACCTGCTTGGCGCAGGTCCGGAGCGGGGGCTCCGGTGCGCTGTCCGGCCGCCGGAGAGCAGGGCCCGCACCGGAGCGAAGGTGTCCCCGGTGACCGCTCCGGCCCAGACCAGTTCCCACAGGACCCGGGCCAGCTCGGTGTCGTCGAGGGTGCCGATCCGATCGGAGAGCGCACGGAAGAGCCATGAACCGCCGCCTGCCAGGGCGGCACGGACCTCTTGCGCGTGCTCGGAGAGCGATTCGGACCCCGGCGGCGTGAGTGTCAGGGGGGCCCGGTCAGCGCGATGCAGGCTCACCCAGCCGTCATCGCCCGGGAGGGCGCCGTGACCCTGCCAGAGGACCTCTCCGCTGCTCATCGCCTCGTCGAGGAGAGCAGGTGAGTAGTCGCTGACCCGGGCTGTTAGGACCAGTGACTCGACGGCACTGGCCGGCAGCAGCACACCACTGAGCTGTTCGACTGCGCGCAGCAGCCCGGGCCGACCCCGCAGCCGTCCGCCGATGCCCTGCCAGTCCAGGGTGAAGGCGGTGAATGTGGCCGCACTGACTGGCTCCACATCTGAGCGCAGCGCGGCCAGGGACCGGCGACGGATGAGCCGGAGCACCTCGGGGTCGCAGAACTCCCGACCTCCGTCGCTGACCGGGAGGAACTCCCCCTCGACGAGCCGGCCGGCTCCGACCAACCGAACCAGGCCGGCGTGCACTACTGCTGCACCCAGGCCGTAGTGGCCCGCGACGTCCGCCGCCCGGAACGGGCCGTGGGTGCGGGCGAACCGGGACAGGAGGTCACCGAGCGGGTCGGGCACCGGCTCAAGAAGGGTCTGCGGTATGCCCGGTGGCAACGCGGTGCCCAGGGCGTCGCGCAGCCGAGCGGCGTCCTCCACAGCCGCCCAACGGTCCTGCTGGGCCACCCGGACCCCCACGACCTGACGCCTGGCCACCAGATCTTCGAGCCAGCCGCCGACCAAGGACCCGAACTCCTCACGGGTACGGTCGTGAATCGCACTGTGCGACAACGGGCCCAGTGTCCGGAGCAGATCCAGGATGTCGTCGGCGTCCCTGGCGCCGCGATCGGACGGGTGCGATCCCACCGCAAGGTGCTGCAGCTGGCTGATCGTGTGCTCGATCACGTCGGCGTCGAGCAGGTCGCGCAGGGCGAGCCCCTCTGCGCTGCCGAGGAGCTCGGCAAGCAGCGCGGGGTCCAGGGCCAGCGCGGCGGCGCGGCGTTCGGCGAGTGGGGAGTCCCCCTCGTAGAGGAACTGAGCGACATAACCGAAGAGCAGGCTCCTGGCGAACGGGGACGGTTGCGTGGTCTCGACCTCGACGACAGTGATCCGCCGGCTTGCCACGTCCCGCATCAGCGAGATCAGTCCGGGAACGTCGAACACGTCCTGGACGCATTCGCGCACGGCCTCCAAAACGATGGGGAAGGACGGGTAGCGGCTGGCCACAGCGAGCAACTGGGCACTGCGCTGCCGCTGCTGCCACAACGGCTGGCGCCGGTCCGGTCGCCGTCGGGGTAACAGCAGAGCCCGCGCGGCACACTCTCGGAACCGGGCCGCGAACAGGGCCGACGAGCCGATCTCCTGGGTGACCAGTGCGGCCACCTCGTCGGCATCGAAGGTGACCAGATCGACGAGCTCAGCGCCGATGTCCTGGCCGGTGGCTGCGCGCTCCTGCGGCACTAGCAGATCGAGTTCGACGTCCGGCAGGCGCAGGACGATGCCGTCGTCGGCGGGCATCGCCTGGACGTCGACACCGAAGCGCTCCCGCATCCGGGCGGCCACCGCGAGCGCCCACGGGGCGTGCACTGGCGCGCCGAAGGGGGAGTGGATGACCACCCGCCAGTCGCCGAGCTCGTCCCGGAATCGTTCCACCAGCACGGTCCGGTCGTCGGGCACGTGCCCGGTTGTTGCCCGCTGCTCGGCGAGGTAGGCAAAGAGGTTGTCGCGGGCCCACTCATCGAGACCGGCCGCGGCCACCCGGTCCAGGGCTCGGTCGTGCTTGCCGTCGGCGCGGTTCTGCTTGCCGTCGGCGCGGCCCTGTATGCCGTCGCCGAGGTCCCGGATGAACTCGCCGACGGCCCGACCCAGTTCGACCGGCCGGCCCAGACCATCCCCCTTCCAGAACGGCAGCCGACCCGGCTGTCCGGGCGCCGCGCTCACCAGGACCTGGTCATGGGTGATGTCTTCGATCCGCCACGAACTCGTCCCGAGGGTGAAGATGTCGCCCACCCGCGACTCGTAGACCATCTCCTCGTCGAGTTCGCCGACCCGTCGCCCCGGCCCGTCCCCGGTGGCGAGGAAGACGGCATACAGCCCTCGGTCGGGAATGGTGCCACCCGAGGTGACGGCGAGCCGCTGTGCCCCGCGACGGCCGGAGAGTACCCCGGTGACCCGGTCCCAGGTGATCCGCGCCCGCAGCCCGGCGAACTCCTCGCTCGGGTATCGCCCGGCGAGCATGTCCAGCACGGACTCCAAGACCGAGCGGGTCAGCGTCGCCCAGGATGCGGTGCGGTGGGCCAGCGCCAGCACCTCCTCGACCCTCCAGTCGTCGAGTGCGCACATCGCGACGACCTGCTGGGCGAGGACGTCGAGCGGGTTGACCGGGACTCGCAGTGCCTCGATTTGGCCGCTGAGCATGCGTTCGACGACGACCGCGCTCTGCACCAGGTCGCCGCGGAACTTTGGGAAGAACACCCCTGAGGAGACGGCGCCCACCTGGTGACCGGCCCGGCCGACCCGTTGCAGTCCCGAGGCGACCGACGGTGGGCTCTCCACCTGAATGACGAGATCGATCGCCCCCATGTCGATCCCCAGCTCGAGGCTGCTCGTGGCGACGACCGCCGGAAGTCGACCCGCCTTGAGATCCTCCTCGATGGCGGCGCGCTGCTCCTTGCTCACCGAGCCGTGGTGGGCCCGGGCGAGCACGGCCGGCGCGCCCCGGCTGGCCCCGGACTGCGCCATCACCTCCGCCGGCGGCCGATGCCGCGCAGCGCTGTGGTTCGGTGAGGCGCTGTGGTTGGGTGAGGCGCTGTGGTTGGGCACCGGGGTATGCCGTTCGCCGGCCTGCAGGCGGTCCTGCCAGATCTCGTTGAGCCGGGTCGTCAGGCGCTCGGCGAGTCGGCGACTGTTGGCAAAAACAAGGGTGGAGGTGTGCGCGGCCACGAGGTCGACGATGCGCTCCTCCACATGCGGCCAGATGCTCGCCCGCGCCGCTGGGTCCGTGGCTGAGGACCGTGATCCGCTGGGCGCAGCAGCAGGCGCGTCGGCGAGTTCGGTCAGGTCCGGGACGGGGACGACGACTTTGACGTCCCACTCCTTGGTCGACGGAGGCTGGACGACCGCTACCGGGCGCCCACCGGCGAGGTGACGGGCCACCTCGGAGACCGGTCGGACCGTTGCCGAAAGCCCGATTCGTTGCGCCGGGGTGTCGAGGAGCGCATCAAGGCGCTCCAGGGTCAGCGCCAGGTGAGCGCCTCGCTTGGTCCCGGCGAGGGCGTGGACCTCGTCGACGATCACCGTCTCGACACCAAGCAGCGCCTCCCGAGCAGCGCTGGTCAGGAGCAGGAACAGGGACTCCGGAGTGGTAATGAGGACATCACTGGGCCGACGGGCGAAGCGTCGTCGCTCGTCGGCGGGGGTGTCCCCGGAGCGGACGGTGACGCCGATGTTCGGCTCGGGCAGGCCGAGCCGGGAGCAGGCGTGCCGGATTCCCACCAGCGGGCTGCGTAGGTTGCGCTCCACGTCGACGGCCAGAGCTTTCATCGGCGAGACATAGACCACCCGGCACCGGCGCATCGGGTCCAGTGGAACGGGAGTCGAAGCGATCCGGTCCAGCGCCCACAGGAAGGCCGCGAGGGTCTTGCCCGATCCGGTGGGAGCGACGACGAGCGCGTGCTGACCGGTAGTTATGGCGTGCCATGCCTCCCGCTGGGCAGGAGTGGGCGCCGTGAAGCTCCCGCGGAACCAGGCAGCTGTCGCGGGGGCGAACATGTCGAGGATGTCGTTCATCGCGAGGACCACCTTGCCACCGCGGTGGGACAGTGGGTGGTGGCCGGCGCTGCACGGGGACGGTCAGGCGCCTTGGACGGCCGGTGGCCCCGGATGACGAATGTCACGCCCCCCGGTCAGGACACGAGAAAACGTCACGGACAACTACTACACAGGATAGTGCCGGGTGCGCTACTTTCTCCGAAGCACGTCGAAGAAAACCCCTGCAAGGGGCTCTCGGGCCGGCAACGGAGGAAGCGATGTCCGATCAGACGATCATCACTGACCGTCGCGCAATGTTGGTGGGCAAGGGATGGGTCCAAGGCGTCGTCATGGTGATGCTTTTCAGCTTCACCGTGATGGGGATCCTCGTCTACCGCACCTACACGGCGTCGATGCCGATGCCGGATGTGGTGAAGTCATCGACCGGGGAGGTCCTCTTCACCGGGCAGGACATCACCACCGGCCAGGAGATCTTCCAGGCCCGGGGCTTGATGGAGTACGGCTCGATCATGGGTCACGGCGCCTATCTGGGACCGGACTTCACCGCCGACTACCTGCGCCGGGCCAGCGACCTCACCTTGGAAATGCAGCGCGAGTCCGGGATCCAGGACCCGACTCTGGAGAACATCAAGGACTGGCGGACCAACCGCTACTCCGATGACGGCACGCTCACCCTGAGCAAGAACCAGACCGCGGCATTCGAGTCCATGCTCGAGTACTACACGGCGTTCTTCGGCAAGAACGCCGCGGCCAACGGTCTGCTCGCGGACGTCATCACGGACCCGACTCAGGTCAAGCAACTCACCGCCTTCTTCGGCTGGAGCGCCTGGGCCGCCGCCGCGGAGCGCCCCGGCCACGACTACAGCTACACGAACAACTGGCCAGCGGAGAAGCGGGTCGACAACGGTCCCACCGCGGACCTCATGCTGTGGTCCGCCCTGTCACTCATCGTCCTCATCGGCGGCACCGGTGTCCTCTTCGCGATCTACGGCCGGTGGAGCCGCAAGATCGGCTGGCACTCCGAGGAGGCCCCCGCGATCTCCTTCCGTCAGCCCGGTGAGGTCGGGTTGACCAAGTCCCAACGCGCGGTCGCCTGGTTCGTCTTCGTCATCGCGCTGCTCTTCCTCATCCAGACCCTCGTCGGCGCCTTGGCGGAGCACTACCGCGCAGATCTGGGCTCCTTCTTCGGGATGGACTTCATCAACACGCTGCTGCCTTACAACCTCGCACGCACGTGGCACCTGCAGCTCTCGCTCTTCTGGACCGCCGCGGGGTTCCTCGCGGCCGGCATCTTCCTCACCCCGTTCATCTCCGGCCGAGAGCCCAAGGGGCAGCACATCCTCGCCTACACCCTGCTCGGTGCGGTCGCGGTGGTCGTCTTCGGGTCCCTTGCCGCCGAGGCCCTGTCGATCCATGGCGTCAGCTGGGCCACTGGTCCATTCTTCGGCCAGCAGTGGGAGTACCTCGACCTGCCGCGGGTCTTCCAGGTCCTGCTCACCGCAGGGATGTTCATCTGGATCTTCATCATCTATCGCGGTATCCGCAGCCGACTCAAGGGCGAGTCCAAGGGCAACATGCCGTGGCTGTTCTTCTTCTCTGCGCTGGCCATCCCGATGTTCTATGCGGTCGGACTGCTCGCCACCACCGACACCCACCTGACGGTGGCCGAGTTCTGGCGCTTCTGGGTGGTCCACCTGTGGGTCGAGGACTTCCTCGAGCTTTTCACCACGGTCATGGTCGCCTACATCTTCGTGATGCTCGGCGTGGTGCGGGAGAAGATCGCCCTAGGCATCATCTTCATGGACATCATCCTGTACTCCATGGGTGGCGTTCTGGGGACGATGCACCACCTCTACTTCTCCGGCACCCCGGTCGAGCACATGGCGCTGGGGTCGTTCTTCTCGGCGGCCGAGGTCATCCCGCTCACCTTCCTGACCGTCGAGGCTTGGGCGTTCATGCAGCTCGGGGCGCGCCAAGAGGCTCGGTCCTCCAAGCCGTTCCCGCACCGGTGGGCGGTGATGTTCTTGGTCTCCGTCGGCTTCTGGAACTTCGTCGGCGCCGGTGTCTTCGGCTTCCTCATCAACCTGCCGATCGTCTCCTACTACGAGATCGGCACGGCGCTGACAGCGAACCATGGGCACGCCGCGATGATGGGCGTGTATGGGATGCTTGCGGTCGGGCTGTCCTTCTTCATCCTGCGCTACCTGATCCCGCCAGAGAAGTGGGATGACAAGTGGCCCAAGATCTCGTTCTGGAGCCTGAACATCGGGCTGGCCTGGATGGTCTTTGCCACTCTGCTGCCCTTGGGAATCCTGCAGTTCTATCACGCGGTCGACCAGGGCTATTTCGAGGCGCGCTCGCTCATCTTCGTCACCAGCGACACCAACAGCCTGCTTGAGTGGGGCCGGCTGCCCGGTGATGTCCTCTTCATCGTCGGCGGTGTCCTGCCGTTCCTGTGGATGGCCTGGCTCGGCCTGCGTCACTTCCGGCACGGAGAGACGGTCGAGGAGCTGCCCCAGGACGTGCTCTTCGTCGAGCTCGAGCCGGCGGGAAAGAAGAAGTGAGCACCCCGTGAGGTTTCCCTCGGCAGTGGTGGTCATGCTGTGCGCCTACAGCGCCGTACTGCTGACCATCGCTTGGCTCGTGGACCATATGGGCAAACGGTCCGCCGCGCGGGCTGCGTCGTGGCGGACTGGCAACTTCATCTACCACGACGACCAGGACGCGTGGAAGTGCCACCAGGACGAGTGGCTCTACCCGGTGGCTTTCGACCCGGACAAAAGGGTCATCCGCTATCAGGGGCAGCATGAGATCTGCGGTCGGTGTCCGATCAAGGATGAGTGCTCTCCATCGCCTGGACCACGGGAGATCACCCGGATGGTCGATCCGTGGCCGCATTCGGAGGCGGGCCGCTTCCACCGTGGAATCGCCTTGGTTATCGCCGTCATCGCGCTCTTCTTGCCGGTCGGGATGCTCTTCGGCGCCCCTGGCGTCGGGGATGTGATCGTCCTGGCAGCCACCGCTGCCGTCGTCACCATCATCGGAGTGGTTCCACTGGGTCGTCACCTACGACAGACGCCGGCGAACTTCCCGATGCACATCGTCGCCGAGGCATCCTCCCAGATCGTCGAGAAGCCCCTGGTCAAAGGCAGCCCGGCATCTCCGGTCGCTCTGGACAGCGTCGTCGACCGCTATGCCACCAGGTGGGCGAGTGAGCGACGTCGCGTCGACGATGCCGCGGACCACGACGATCGTGGAGCTGCTGACGCGGCTACTTCGCAGACAACGGTCGTCAACACCCGGTCGGGCGGGTGACCACACCCATCATGTCCGCTTGGCTCGTCCCCGTCCTCGCCGTCCTCGTCATCATCGCCGCGATCGTCGCGACCTCGCTGAAGATCATCACCCAGTACGAGCGTGGCGTCGTCTTCCGCCTCGGAAAGCTGTTGCCCATCCTCGGCCCAGGGCTGCATCTCATCGTGCCTGGGATCTACCAGATGCACCGGGTCGACCTGCGTGTGGTCACCTTGACCATCCCACCTCAGGAGGTCATCACCAAGGACAACGTGCCTGCCCGGGTCAACGCCGTCGTCCTGTTCAACGTCACCAATCCCCGTGACGCGGTGATGAACGTGGAGAACTACGCCATCGCCACCTCGCAGATCGCCCAGACCACGCTGCGTTCGGTCCTTGGCCGCGTCGACCTGGACACCCTGCTCGCGCACCGTGAGGAACTCAACAAGGACCTCCGCGAGATCATGGAGACCCAGACCGACCCCTGGGGGGTCGAGGTCAAGGTCGTCGAGATCAAAGATGTCGAGATCCCGGAAAACATGCAGCGAGCCATGGCCAAGGAGGCCGAGGCGGAACGAGAGCGACGGGCCAAAGTCATCAACGCGCGCGGTGAACTGCAGGCATCCGCAGAACTCAAGCTCGCCGCCGACACCCTCTCGCAGAGCCCGGCGTCACTGCAGCTGCGCTATCTCCAGACCCTGCTCGAGCTCGGTGCCGACCAGAACTCCACCGTCGTCTTCCCGCTGCCGATGGACATCATCGGCCCGCTGATCAAGAAGCTCAGCGACTGAGGGCACTTGCGGTGGGGCTCTCCTCCCACCACGTGGGCCGCCGACCAGGTCGACCGATGCTCAGCCACTGCGCGGAAACCGGCATCGGGGGTAACGGGTAGGGGTTCCCGGCCGGGAAGGTCGCCTCGGCATCGCGGACCAAAGCGCCCAGGTAGTCCAGCGCCTCGAACCCGCACCGCACCCGCTCCCCGTCGACGACGACAGGGAGCTCGCTCTGCGCGAGCGATTCGTACTCCTGCTGCCAGCCCCGGCCGAGCCGCCACGCGGCAGTGGTGACCGGGCTGCCACCGATCGAGACGGCATACCCCTCGTGCTCGATGACATCGGAGGGGGAGTGGCCCCGAAGCATCGGCAGGACGAGCAGGTGCCGCAAGATGTCGGGGGTGCCGATGTCTTGCCCCCGGCGCCAGTAGCTGTCGAAGAGCAGGTACCGGACGTGGTCACTCACTCCCGCGCCGACCGCCTCGGCATAGGCGGAGGCGGCCGGGATCGGGTTGGGGTGCAACGCCGGAGCAGCACGGTATTTCGGTTCCCCGGACAGGGCCGTGGTGTCGTGCCAGTGCCCGACCTCATCCACCAAATTGGTCAGCTGCCGGTCGGTCGGCACGGAGGTGACGGTCAACGTATGCCGGCCCGCCACCGCCCGCCACTGGACATTGGTGCCGGCTCCGACCAGGGCATCGGTCCGGGTGGATGCGACCCAGGAGAGCGGGTTGGTGAAGTCACCGTAGATGGTCAGGGCCATGAGGACTCCTCACTTCTCGACTCGGAACAGGCCGTGTGCGCCGTGCTCGGCGTCGGCCATGATGTGACTGACGAAGGGATAGGTTCCCGGTTCGGGGAACGTGATCTCGACAAAGCCGCCTTGGGCCGGTTGCAAGGCCAGCGCCTGCGCGCCTCCGGTGGCGGTGCCGAAGGCGTCCTTGCCGGTGCGGAGCAGATACGCACCCTCGGCATACGTGGTGTCGAACTGCCCGCCGACGACGTGGAAGCTCAGCGGTCGGGAGGGCCCGGCGTCGAGCAGCCAGATCCGGATCCGCTCACCGGCCCGCACGGTGATCGGCCGGTGGTCGTACTGGAAGGCCATACCGTTGAACGTCACGAACGTGGGTCGCTCGGCGAGCGCGGCGTCGGCGTCGACCTGCTCGATCGGGTTGCGGCCGTCACCGAGGACGTATGCCGCACCCTGCTCGATGACGTAGCTGGCCGACACCGGGGCCAGGTCCGGTGGCTCGATAATCACCGCGCCATACAACCCTGCCCCGATGTGGGCGCTCATCGGCTCGCTTGCGCAGTGGTACATCCAGATCCCGGATCGGGTCGCGGTGAACGTGTAACGCAGGGAATCACCGGGCGGGATGGTCCGCATCGGTCCGTCCGGGGCGAGCTCCCCGGCATGAAAGTCAATCGAATGCCCCATCGAGGTCTTGTTGACCAGGGTCACCTCGAAGGTGTCTCCGACCCGACCGTGCAGCGTCGGGCCCGGCACCGTCCCACCGTAGGTCCATCTGGTCTGCCAGATCCCGGGAGCCACTTCGAGCTTGGTCTCCTCGACCGTGAACGTGACCTTGTGGACCGTGTCGTCGGACAGAGCAGGCAGGGTGGGGTCTGCGGCCGTGAAGCCGGCGGGCACGTCCTGGTCCGGGACGACCGTTGGTGCGGCCTGGCCCATGGTGTCGTGCCCGGAGTCGGCCGGCGTCCCGGTGGTGTCACCGCTGCCGGCGGCTCCCCCGGTGACGACGATCGACATCGTCATCCCCATCTGGCGGTGACCGACGACGGAGCACCAGCCCTGCATGTCGGCACTGATGATGCCGGCATCCAGGGTGGTCCGCTGCCCGGGCATCAGGCGGCCACTGTCAGCGCCGTTGTCCAAGACGAGGTCATGCGGTGTGGTCGGGTCCTGGTTGACCAGGTCGATGACGAGCCGGTCGCCGCGCGGCACGGTGATGGTGCTGGGTTTGAACCGCATGCCGATCGCCTCGACGCTGACCCGGGTCGTGTGCCCGGTCGGGCGGACCTGCGCAGCGGCCGAGGTGCCCGGGCTGTTCAGCGCAGCGCCAGTCAGGCCGGCAGCGCTGGGGTTCCAGGCCACTCCCACCGAGAGCGCGACCGCGACGGCTGCTACGCCGGCGACGAGCTGGCCGGGGGACCAGATGCTCTTCTCCGGCGGAAGCTCTCGGCGCTGACCGGGCGGGGTGTTCTCCCGGGCGGCCTTGACCTTCAGGGCAGCCCGGGTGGCGAGCAGCAGGATCGGGATGAACGAGCCCAGGGCGAGCAGGACGAGCGCACCGACGAGGATGTGGACGGCGGGGGGACCGGGCAGCACCCAGAGGAGAAGGCCGAGGTTGACCACGACGACCCGGGCGACCGCCCATCGGTCGAACTCGCTCTGCCCGGCCCGCCACACCTCAGCACCGCCGCCGAGGACGACCGGCATGAGATAGGACAGGGCGCCGATGAGGATCTGAGAGGCGAACCCGGCGGCAATGATGAGAGCGATGGTGTCGTAGGAACCGGTGAGCTGCTCCCAGGAGGGGGTGAGCGCCACTCGGACGCCGATGAGGACGACCGAGACGAACAGCCAGACCAGGGCAGCGGTCACCGACCAGGACGACGCGTGCTTGGGAGGGGCCGTACGGGCCGGGCGGAGCAGGGCCCGACCCCACCACAACAGGGCGAGCAGATAGCCGAGCATGCCGCCCACCGAAAGGAGACGCCATCCGGTCAGGGCAGCGGCATCGACGACCACGAGAGCGCCGAGGAACACCGGAAGCGCCTGCCGGGTGAGCCTCTCGGCTCGCTCGTCGAGGCGGGTGCGCAGGATCGTCGGCCACAACGTGACCAGTGTCCCGGTCACGGTGAGTCCGGCCCAGCCCAGCACCATGGTCACCGAGTGGGCGAGCAGGTAGCGGCCCTGGGTGGCCGCGTCCGGACCACCGGCCAGGAGGACACCAAAGACCGCACCGACGGGCAGACAGGCCGCAGCAGCGAGGTAGTAGCGGATGGTGATGCGGAATCGCCCGGGCAACGCAGCCCGCAATCGGCGCCACAGCACAACCCCGTGCCAGGTGACGGCGACGCTGACCAGGGTGGCTCCGGTCACGGTGAGCCACCACAGACTCCCGGTGACCCCGGCAAGCACGGCGAGCACACCGACGATATGCAGGATGATCCGGCGGTCCTGCCGACGGCTTGCGTCCGGGGAGGGGGCGGTCTTGAGCAGGGCCTGGGAGAAGTGGTGCGACCACACCATGATCGAGTGGGTCAGGGCACCGAGCAGGACGAGGTGGACAGTCAGCCAGGTCAGCCCGGGCACCCACGGGTGGGCGAGCGCCGCAAGTAGCGCCAGGGCGAGCCAGCCGATTGCGGCACGGTCGCGCAGGGCGCTGCTCGGCCGGGGTCGGGGCTGGATGGGCCGCTCCGGGGGGCGGACGGACAGGGTTGAAGGGGAGTGGGTCATCTCGGTATCGGGTGAGGGACGGTGGGGCTCCCGGTCCGGGAGTGGGGGCTGGGGCCACGGCGGCCGAGAATTACGCTGGACGCCGCAGTGAGCGGGAGGAGGAGGAGGGCGACCACCGTCAGGGTGGCCCCCAGGCGCCAAGCATCAGGGTTCTCGAATGCGTTGCCGACGACGATCCGCAGGACCAAGCCGAGGTGGAGGACGATCAGCGGTAGCCACAGGAACCGGCGGTAGGGCATGGGCCGACGGATGACCGCCGGCAGGATGATCGGTGCGTGCGCGAGCACCATCGACATGGCGAAGCCGAGGAAGGTCGCGTGCACGACGGTGTCGTATGCCGCCACCGAGCGCGGTGGGCCGCCGATGATCCAGGTGAGTGCGGCGACAAGGAGCCACACGTAGCCGGTGAGCAGCGCCACCGCGGAGAACCGAGGCAGGCCGGGGATCCGGACCGTCCGGAAGGCGACGTCACCACGTGCCGTCCACACGGTGAGCACGAGCACGGCGCTCCCGAAGAGCCGCAGGCCCTGTCCTGGCAGCAGGAGGGTGGACCCGGCCGCGACCAGAACCAGCACCGCGAGCATGAGCAGTGTCCGCTCTGCCCCCGCCGGGCGGTGCAGCCGGGCCAGCTCGACCCGCTCCGCGGTGATCGTCAGCAGCACGAACGACACGAGCCACGGTAGCAGTCCCGCGACATCGACTCGCAGCCACAGCAGGGCGCCAACGAGTGCTCCCACCGCGGCCAGGGCCTCGACCGCGGTGCCTTCGTCTCGCTGGCGACGATGCAGCGAGGCATACACGGCGAGCAGTGCGAGGCAGCCGTCGACGAGGAGCACGGCACTGGGCAGCCGGGGGAGCCCGGCGGCCAGCGACAGCCCGCCCAGACCGAGCAGGCCCGGGGCGGCATACCCCCACGACCGGCGAAGCGCGACAGCACGTTCGAGTGCGACGAGGGTGCCGAGGAACCCCAGCACGAGGAGCATGCCGTGCCGGTCGGGTAGGTCGGCCCGGTCAGCCGGTGCCGGGAGGCCGCCGAGCAGGAGGGCGGCGTCGAGCCCAGCGAGCAGGGCCGCCCCCGCGGGGAGCAGGAACAGGGCGGGGTTGACCCTGCCGCGCCCGCGGGAAGTCATCATTGGTCCTCTCGTGGCTGAGTGCCCGAGCACCGTGGCGGCCGGGCACTCAGCAGTGGTGTCCTCAGCGGCGCGCCAGGCGGAGCCGCCAAGCCTCGGGCCCTCGCTCGAGGTAGCTGACCTCGATGGCGTCTCCCTCGCGGTCGGCGATCTGGGCAAGCAGCGGCAGAGGGTCGTGCGGGGCCACCAGGACCATCGCGCCTCCGGGCTTGACTGCAGAGAGGGCGCCGAAGATCGTCGCGTGCCGGATGGCGTGCGGGATGGCGCGTGCGTCGAGTTCGGGGATGGAGTGGTCCTCGCCGCACTGGCAGGAGTGGACCTCGGTGAGCGGCAGCTCAGTCATTGCGGACGGATGTCCTTTCATCGGGGGTGGTGGGTCGAGGGATCAACCCGGTGGAACCGTAGCCCGGGGGACGGGCCTCGGGGTGGTGCAGGTCGAATGCAGGACGCTCGGAACGGATCCTGGGGATGGCGTCGAAGTTGTGCCGCGGCGGCGGGCAGGACGTAGCCCACTCCAGCGAACCACCGAACCCCCAGGGGTCGTCGGTCTCGACGCGGGGAGCGTACTTCCACGTCTTCCAGACGTTCCACAGCCACGGGATCATCGAGGAGGCCAGGATGAACGCCCCGACCGTGGAGATCTGGTTCTCGATGGTGAACCCGTCCTCAGGCAGGTAGTCCGCATACCGACGGGGCATCCCCCACATCCCGAGCAGGTGCTGGATGAGGAAGGTCGTGTGGAAGCCGATGAACAGCAGCCAGAAGTGGATCTTGCCCAACCGCTCGTCCAGCCTGCGGCCGGTCAGCTTGGGCCACCAGAAGTAGTAGCCGGAGAACATCGCGAACACCACCGTGCCGAACACGGTGTAGTGGAAGTGCGCGACGATGAAGTAGGTGTCCGAGAGGTGGAAGTCCAAGGCGGGGGAGGCGATGATCACCCCGGTCAGGCCACCGAAGAGGAAGGTCACCAAGAACCCGATGGACCACAGCATCGGGGTGTCCAGGGTGATCTTTCCGCGCCACATCGTGCCGATCCAGTTGAAGAACTTCACCCCGGTGGGCACCGCGATGAGCATCGACATGATCGCGAAGAACGGCAGGAGTACCTGGCCAGTGGCGTACATGTGGTGGGCCCACACGCTCGCCGACAACGCCGAGATCGCGATCGTCGCGTAGATGAGGGTCTTGTAGCCGAAGATCGGCTTGCGGGAGAACACCGGGATGACTTCGGTGACGATCCCGAAGAAGGGCAGCGCGATGATGTAGACCTCGGGGTGGCCGAAGAACCAGAAGATGTGCTGCCACAGCATCGGCCCCCCGTTGCTCGGGTCGAAGATGTGTGCCCCGAACTTGCGGTCTGCGCCCAGGGCGAACAGAGCCGCAGCCAGCGGCGGGAAGACGAGCAGGACCAGGATCGAAGTGAGCAGCACGTTCCAGGTGAAGATCGGCATCCGGAACATCGTCATCCCCGGAGCGCGCATCGTCAGGATCGTCGTGACGAAGTTGACCGCGCCCAGGATGGTCCCGAAGCCGGCCAGGGCCAGGCCGAAGACCCACAGGTCACCGCCCAGACCCGGGGAGTAAGTGGCATCCGAGAGTGGGGCGTAGGCGAACCAACCGAAGGCCGCAGCTCCACCGGGGGTGAGGAACCCGGCCGCTGCGATGATCCCGCCGAACAGATAGAGCCAGTAGGCGAACATGTTCAGCCGCGGGAACGACACGTCCGGGGCGCCGATCTGCAACGGCATGATCGCGTTGGCGAACCCGGCGAACAGCGGGGTGGCGAAGAGCAGCAACATGATCGTG
>JBDIAO010000016.1:0-46427 GCA_039812375.1 Phycicoccus sp.
GCACGAGGAGGAATCGAGCCGGGAACATGGTCGCCTGCTTGGACCGGGAGATGACGACCTCGCCGGACTCGAGCGGCTGACGCAGGGTCTGCAGCACCCCCGGCCGGAACTCGGGCGCCTCATCGAGAAAGAGGACCCCGGCATGCGCTCGGGAGATGGCGCCCGGCAGGACCACGCCGGACCCCCCACCGACGATCGCCGCCACCGAGGCGCTGTGGTGAGGCGCCTCGAAAGGTGGGGTGCGGTCGAGCTCGCCCACCTCCCCGATGAGCCCGGCCAGGGAACGGATGGCATGAACCTCAAGGGCCTGATCACGCGACAACGGCGGCAGGATGGTCACGAGTCGCTGGGCCAGCATGGTCTTGCCGACCCCAGGCGGGCCGGTGAGCATCATGTGGTGTCCCCCGGAGGCGGCGAGTTCGAGCGCGTGCCGAGCCTCGCTCTGGCCGACGACGTCGGCGAGGTCCCCCAGGTGCCGGTTCTGCCCACTGGTCCCGGGTGAAGGGCTGGCCACGGGAAGATCGCTCAGGTCCCTGCATGCGGCATACCACCGCACGAGGGTGCGCAGGTCCGGGGCGGCGTGGACGACGACACCCTCGACGAGTTGGGCCTCGGCGGCGTTGGCGACGGGCACGACGACATGTCTAACCCCGGCGCGGGCGGCGGCCAGGACGGCAGGCAGGACCCCCCGCACACCCCGGATCCGCCCGTCGAGGCCGAGCTCACCGATGTGGACGATCCCTCGCACCGTCGACGATGTGACCGCCTCTGCGGCGGCGAGGACGGCCACCGCGATACCCAGGTCGAAGCCTGACCCGCTCTTGGGAATGGAGGCCGGGGACAGGTTGACGGTCACTCGGTGCGGCGGGACCGAATATCCCGAAAGGGCCGCCGCCGAGCGCACCCGGTCCGGGGCCTGGGCGCAGGCCGTGTCCGGCAGCCCGGTGACCGTGAAGTGCGGCAGCCCCTGTCCGATGTGGGCCTCGACGTCGACCAGCGAGCCCTCGAGCCCAGTCAGCGCAACGGCCCGGGTCGAGCCGAGCCTCATGACCCCACCGCCCGCACGTGCCGGACCTTCGCCGGGCCAGTGGGCGGGCGGAGCACTCCGACGACGTCGATGCGCAACGGGCACGGCAGCCCGGCACGCTCCTCCGCCGCAGCTACGGCCAGGCGCCGCAGCCGGGCGAGCTTGCGCCAGTCGACCCCCTCGACAGGTTCGCCGAACCCGGTGCCACGGCGGGTTTTGACCTCGACCACGACGAGATCGGCCCCGTCCCGGGCGAGAATGTCGATCTCGCCGTGCGCACAGCGCCAGTTCCGGGCGAGGATGATCCAGCCGAGCTCCTCGCGCAGGTATCTGACGGCAAGGTCCTCCCCGTAGCGGCCCAGCGCCTGGCGTGGGGTGGCGGGTGCCTGCTCGTTCATTGTCATGCCGCACACCATCGGCGTCACAGGTCGCGCCCCGCACCCGCGCCGAGACAACTGTGGACAACGGCTGGCGTGCATACGACCTGTGGATGCTCGTGGGCGACAATCGAGTCATGCCCGCACGCAACCCGCGCATCGACCTCAACGCTGACGTGGGTGAGTCGTTCGGTCGGTGGTCTCTCGGCGAGGACGAGGCGCTGCTCCCTCTCGTCACCTCGGCAAACGTCGCCTGCGGCTTCCACGCCGGCGACCCGGCGACGCTCCTGCACACCTGTCGGCTCGCCGCGGCCCATGGGGTCAGCGTCGGCGCCCAAGTCGGCTACCGGGACCTGGCCGGTTTCGGGCGCCGCTTCGTCGATGTGGACCCTGAGGAACTGGCGGCCGAGATTCTCTACCAGATCGGGGCCCTCGACGGTATCGCCCGATCCGTCGGGACCCGTGTGGCCTATGTCAAGCCGCATGGAGCGCTCTACAACACAGTGGTCACCCACGAGGAGCAGGCCGGCGCGGTCGTGGCTGGGATCGCGGCCTATGGCGCCCTCCCGGTCCTGGGGCTGCCCGGCTCGGCCCTGCATACGGCCGCGGCAACCCGGGGCCTACCCGTTGTCGCAGAGGCGTTCGCCGACCGAGCGTATGCCCCAAACGGCACCCTCGTGCCCCGCAGCCAGCCGGACGCGATCATCGACGACCCCGATGCCATTGCGGCCCGGGTCGTCCGTCTCGTCACCACCGGGCGGGTCACCGCGATCAACGGCTCGCAGATCACGGTCGAGGCGTCCTCGGTGTGTCTGCACGGTGACACCACTGGGGCCGTGGCTATCGCGAGGGCGGTTCGGGTCGCCCTCGATGGTGCCGGCGTGGTTGTTCGCTCGTTCATCAACTGACCTGCGATGCGCATCCTCCCCCAGGGCGACCGAGCCGTCCTCGTGGAGTTCGCCGACCCCGCCGACCGCCGAGCATTCGTCGCGGCCCTGCGTACGCAGCCCGCACACGAGCTGATCGAGCAGGTCGAGGCGAGCGTGACTGTCCTGCTGCGGGTGGGCCTCCCCGACGACCTTCCCCGGCTCGTCGCCCACGTGCGTGAACTCCGGGTCGATCCCGGTGCCTGCTCCACGCCATCCTCCGACGGGCATGTGCTCCAGGTGCCGGTCCACTACGACGGCCCGGATCTCGCCGAAGTCAGTGCGCACCTGAGGATCAGCGTGCCCGAACTCGTCGCCCGACACACCAGCCAGCTCTGGACCGTCGACATCACCGGCTTCTCCCCCGGCTTCGGGTATTTGGTCGGTGACAGCGGGGGACTCGCGGTCCCCCGGCGGAGGACGCCACGCACCCGGGTCCCGGCCGGGTCGGTGGCCCTCGGCGGGGACTTCTCCGGGATCTACCCCAGCCCCTCCCCCGGTGGCTGGCTGCTCATCGGGCACACCGCGCTGCGGACGTGGCAGCCCGATCGTGACCCACCAGCGCTGCTCACGCCCGGGCGCCGGGTCCAGTTCAGCGAGGCCCGGGCATGACCCTTATCGTCGAGACCACCGGGCCTCTCGTGACCGTGCAGGACCTCGGGCGCCCCGGCCACGCGGACATCGGGGTGACCCGCGGCGGAGCGGTCGATCGGGCAGCCTTGCGTCTGGCGAACCGTCTGGTCGGCAACCCCGAGGGTGCTGCCGGTCTTGAGCTGTTGCTCGGCCCGTCCTCCTTCATCGCAACCCGATCGGCCCTGGTCGCAGTCACGGGTGCACCGACACAGGTCCGCATCCTGGACCGGACGATGGCGTTCGGCCAGGCACACCACGTCCCTGCGGGCGCCCGGGTCAGCGTCGGCCGGGCCGCCCACGGGCTGCGCAGCTACCTCGCCGTCCGGGGTGGGATCCGGGTGCCCACGCTCCTGGGGAGCGCCTCGAGCTCACCCACCCTCGGGTTGGGACCGGCGCCGCTGCACGCCGGCACCCGTCTCGAGATCGGCGTAGACCCCGGTATGCCGCCGACCTCGGCCCCGGTGCCGGTCGCGTCGTGGCCCGAGGAGCTCGCTGTCGATGTCGTTCTGGGGCCGCGTATCGACTGGTTCACTGCAGCAGCTGTGCGGACCCTGACGGGTACCCGCTGGCGGGTCAGCAGCGAGGTCGACCGGGTTGGGGCCCGCCTCGTCGGACCGGTGCTGTCACGGGAGCGCCACGGGGAGCTTGTCAGCGAACCCTTGACCCGGGGGAGCATCCAGGTGCCACCCGATGGGCAGCCGATTGTCTTCCTCGCCGATCATCCGACGATCGGCGGATACCCGGTCATCGCGGTCGTCGCCGACGCCGATGTCGACTCGGTTGGGCAGCAGGCCCCGGGGTCAGGGCTGCGGTTCCGCGCGGTGGCACCCCCGTGGGCGTGACGTGAACCGTCAGAATCCGCCCTTGAGCGGATCGAAGTCAGCTTGGGCGAGCTCTTCGACGTTGACATCCTTGAAGGTGACCACGCGCACTCGCTTGGCGAAGCGGGCCGGGCGGTAGATATCCCAGACCCAGGCGTCGCTCATCGTGACGTCGAACCACACCTCTCCGCCGTCGCTGCGAACGGTGACGTCGACGCTGTTGCACAGGTAGAAGCGCCGCTCGGTCTCCACGACGTGACTGAACAGACGCACCACGTCGCGGTACTCGCGGTAGAGCGCCAGCTCCATCTCGTTCTCGTACTTCTCCAGGTCCTCGGTGCTCACTGCTCCCGGCTCCTCCGCGTCATGCTTGCATCCTCACCCATGTTGTCGTCGCTGCGGGCGGCTGCACCCTCCCGCTGCCTCGTCTCGTCGTCGACCCCCTCGGCTGCCTCCGGCGTCGCCACGGCTACTTCCGGCGTCGCCGCGGGTCCGACACCGGGCAGGTTCCACGAGCGCCGGTGGAGCGTGCTCGCTCCGAGGGTACGCAGGGCACGCACGTGCTCCGGTGCGGCATACCCCTTGTTGTCCGCCCAGCCGTAGCCGGGATGCTCAGCGGCGAGGGCGACCATGAGAGTGTCCCGAGCCACCTTGGCGAGCACGCTGGCCGCCGCGACAGAGGAACAGCGCTGGTCTGCCTTGACGATTGTCCGCACCGGGGGGGTAGACCCTGCGGGGTGGAGGTCGGCGAGGAGTCCGACCTGCTCCGGCGGGGTGACCCAGTCGTGGTTGCCGTCGAGGATGACGAGGTCGATGTCCACCTCGAGCAGGGCCAGTGCCCGCAGCCCGGCCAGCCGTAGTGCGGCGATAATGCCGATCCGGTCGATCTCGTCAGCGCCGGCATGACCGACAGCACACGACAGAGCCCATCGGGTAATCCGCGGAACCAGCACCTGCCGGGCCCCCGGGGCGAGAAGCTTGCTGTCCCGGAGCCCGATCGGCGCTGAGCGGCAGGTCTGGTCGATCGCAACGACCCCGACCGAGACTGGCCCGGCCAGGGCACCACGGCCCACCTCGTCCATACCGACCAGCACCTTGTGCCCTTGGCGTTGCAGGACGCGTTCGACGCGCAGGCTGGGCGCCGGCTCTGGGCGCGATCGGACCATCGCGGATGCGGCGGTCACGGCGCCGGAACCGAGGCGAAGGTACTTCCCGGCGCATCGAGCCAGGACCAGCGCGAGAGCGGCCAGACAATGGCGACCGCACGCCCAGTCACGCGGTCCAGGGGCACCGACCCGCTCGCCCCGTCACCGCCGTCCTGATAGCGGGAGTCTTCCGAGTTGGAGCGATGGTCGCCCATGACCCAGACCCTGCCTGCGGGCACGGTGACCCGGAAGGTGATCGCGCTCGGGGCGTCGCCCGGCCGCAAATACGGCTCGTCGATGCCCACCCCGTTGACGCTGACCCGTCCCTGCTCGTCACAGCAGGCGACGGCGTCGCCGGGCAATCCGATGACCCGCTTGATCAGATGGTCCTCGGCCGTGTCCGGCAGCAGGCCGACGTAGGCCAGTCCCTTCTGGATGCCGTTGATCACCGGTCCCCGGTCCAGGCGCTGGGACGGTGGCAGCCAGCCGCCGGGATCCTCGAAGACCACGATGTCGCCGCGGTGCAGGTCCATTGCCCCGGGGACGAGCTTGTTGACGATGACCCGGTCTCCGATGAGGAGGGTGTTCTCCATGGACCCCGACGGAATATAGAAGGCCTGGAGCAGCCACGTTTTCACGATGAACGACAGCACGACCGCCATGACGACGACCACGACGATCTCGCGCACGGTCGCGGCGAAGGAGGCCCATCCACCGGGCACGGTCTCGGGCTCGGGCGCCTCATGCGCAGGGCGCCAGTGGGCGTCTGGGGTGGTCACTGCCCGACCCCTGCGGGCTCGGCGCCGAGGAGACCGATATGGCGAAGCGGCCAGAAGGTCAACCAGGCTCGGCCCACGACAGAACTCTCCGGCAGGGCGCCGTGGTCGGTGTGTTGCGCAGCAACGGTGAGCGAGTCGATGGCCTGGTGGTGGTTGTCACCGAGGACCCACACTTCCCCGACCGGCACGGTGAACGCCGCCACGTCTTGCTCCCCCAGGCCGCTGGCGACCGTGTGCCCATCGACGGTGACGTGGCCACCGGCCACCTCGACCCGCTGACCCCCGAGCGCAACGACCCGGGCGAGCACGCTTTGGCTCTCCGGCTGGACCCCCAGAGCTGAGGCAACGGCGCCGAGGATCCTGCCGATACTCCCGCGATCACGGCTCGTCGCACGCGAATCGAGCCCAAAGTGATGGGTCACGTCGACCACGACCACATCACCGATGGCAGGTGGCCCCATGGCCTTGACAACGAGGACCCGATCCCCAGCAGCGACCGCTGGAGACATCCCCGCAGACGACACGTAGAACGACTGGACGAGGAAGGCTCGCACCAGCAGAGCCAGGAGTAGCCCGACCCCGACGGTGAGCAGCAGTCGCGAGCGGGCGCGGCCCGGTTCCTCGGCGCCAGTGCGCACGTCGGGTCAGTGCGCGGCCGGAGTCTCGCGCTTCTCCTTGATCTTGGCCGCCTTACCGCGGCGGTCACGCAGGTAGTACAGCTTGGCCCGCCGCACGTCACCCCGGGTGACGACCTCGATGCGGTCGATGATCGGAGTGTGCAGCGGGAAAGTCCGCTCGACCCCGACGCCGAAGGACACCTTGCGGACAGTGAACGTCTCGCCGACCCCACCGCCGTGTCGCCGGATGACGACACCCTGGAACACCTGGATCCGGGAGCGGCTACCTTCGACAACCTTGACGTGGACCTTGACGGTGTCACCGGCGCGGAAGGCGGGAAGGTCGGTCTTCATCGACTCGACGTCGAGCGCGTCGAAACGCTGCATGGTCTCTCCTGCCGGTGCCACAGGTCACCCGCGAATCGTTGGGGTTCCTTCTGAGTATGCCGCGACACCGGGCCGCGCGCCGGCGGACGTACCCACCGGTCGCTCCCCCTGTGGCAGGGGCACCTGTCATGGCGTCGCAGTCGATGACCCAGTCTGCCAGAGCCAGGACCGGCAGGTGAAATCCCCGCCCTGCGCCGCATTGGCTGTAGACACGCCCGGGATCCCGGGCGTGTCTACAGCCAATGCGGCCGCCAGGTGCTCGGCGCGCCCCGCCCATGACGGCCCGGGCTTTGCCACACTGGACCCTGTGACCGAGAGGAGCGCACCTAGCCCCGGCAGCCACGCCTCCGATCTCGAGCCGAACGGTGACGAGCCATTCGCCCTTGGGACGGCCGGCTTGGACATCGACCGATTCGACCCCGACTACCGCGCCTGGCTGGACGGCGCCATCCGGACTCTGCGCGCCGAGGGGACCCGCTCGGCGGACACCCACCTGCGCTCGGTGCCGTTGCTGTGTGCAGCCGGGATCGACATCTACCTCAAGGACGAGTCGACCCACCCGACCGGCTCACTTAAGCACCGGCTCGCCCGTTCCCTGTTCCTCCATGCCCTGACTAACGGGTGGATCAAGCCCGGCAAGCCGATCATCGAGGCATCCAGCGGATCGACTGCTGTCTCCGAGGCGTACTTCGCCCGACTCATCGGCAACCCGTTCATCGCGGTCATCGCGCGCAGCACCGCGGCCGAGAAGATCCGGCTCATCCGGGCCCAGCGAGGGCAGTGCCACTTCGTCGACGATCCCAACGAGGTTTACCAGGTATCGGCTCGGCTCGCGACGGAGACCGGCGGGCACTTCATGGACCAGTTCACCCATGCCGAGCGGGCGACGGACTGGCGGGGCAACAACAACATCGCCGAGTCGATCTATCGGCAGATGGCCTGTGAGCGTTTCCCGGAGCCGACGTGGATCGTCACCACCGCGGGGACCGGGGGCACGTCGGCGACGATCGCCCGTTACGTCCGCTACTCCGGTCGCGCCGCCGGGATCTGTGTGGCAGACCCGGAGAACTCGGCGTTCATCCTCGGCTGGGCACAGAACGATCCGAGCGTGACGACATCGCTCCCCTCCCGGATCGAGGGAATCGGGCGCCAACGGGTCGAGCCCAGCTTCGTCGGGACGGCTGTCGACCGGATGATCCGTGTTCCCGACGCGGCATCCATCGCGACGATGCACGTCGTCGAGGAGCTCCTCGGGGTCAGGGTCGGCGCATCGACCGGCACCGGACTGTGGGCCTGTTTCCGGATCGCTCACGAGATGATCGCCGCTGGACACACGGGCAGCATCGTCACGCTGCTCTGCGACGGTGGCGAGCGATACGCCGACAAGTACTACAACCCCGACTGGCTCGTCGAGCAGGGGCTCGATCCCGAGCCACACCGGAGCCGTCTACAAGCCTTCCTCGACGCACCTGGCGAGGCTGCGGCCCGCCGGTGACCGTCAACCCGGGATGGCCGGTCGCGATCGCGATCGGCCTGCTGCTCGTGGTCACCGTGGTCATGTATGCCGTCGGCAGCCTCCCCAAACCCGGCTCCACGCTCTTCGCTGCGGCTCGCGCGATCGTTCAGCTCAGCCTGGCCGCGCTCATCATCACCGCAGTCATCGGCTCGCTGGCGCTGTCGGTGATGCTGCTGCTCGTCATGTTCAGCATCGCAGTCGTCACGACAGTGCGCCGGATCGAGGCGAGAGCGTCGTGGCCGTGGGCAACAGTGGCCATGCTCGCCGGACTACTCCCGGTGCTCGCGATCATCCTGCTCACCCGGACCGTGCCGACAAGCGGGATCTCCCTCATCCCGATCGTCGGCATCCTCGCCGGCAACACGATGAACGGACATACCCTCGTCGGCCGGCGTGCCTTCGCCGCGCTGCGCGAGGAGAAGGGACAGTACGAGGCGGCCCTCTCGCTGGGATTCACCCGGGCACAGGCGATCACCGAGGTCATTCATCGCCGAGTCCCAGAAGCCCTCATACCGGGCCTGGACCAGGTGCGCACGGCAGGGGTCGTCACGCTACCCGGGGCGTTCATCGGAGTCCTCCTCGGCGGCGGCTCCCCAGCGCAAGCCGCAGCCGCCCAGATCCTCGTCCTGATCGGCATCATGGCCGCCCAGACGACGACAGCGGTCGTCGCCGAACGCCTCATCGCACAGGCTCGCCTGCTCCCACCTGACCTCCGAGACTCCCTGCACGGCTGACCCCGGGGGGTAACGGGGGGTGCGCTGCGGTCTCGGTCCTCGTTCTCGTTGTCGGTATCGCTCTGGCGCCGGCGTTCAGCAGGGTGCCGCCGTGCTCTGCTTCCTCACCCGGCGCTCCTTGACCATCTCGATCGTCCCGGGGTATCGCGGGTCGCCTGCACCCCGACGGTAACCAGCCTTGCGGTAGAGCCGCTGGTTGCGTTCGCTGCGCGCACCGGTGACCAACCAGAACCGCTCGATGCCCTGCGGCGCCTGCGCTTCGGCGAAAGCGAGCAGCTCGCGGCCGATCCCACGGCCGGCCAAGTCCGGAGCCACCATGAACCGGGCGATCTCCCACGCGTGCGCGTCGTCTGGTGCCACCCGGGCCCGCACCGAGGCCACGAGCCGACCGCTGGAACGCCACACCCAGGTCCGGAAGGCGGTGATCCCCGCACGGACCTCCTCGAGTCCCTCGACCAGCGGCGGAATCTCCCACGAGTCGTTGGCCCGCCCTTCGGGCACCCAGCAGGCTCGCTGCAGCACGAGCAGCTCCGCGGCATCTGCGGGCGTGGCCGACGCTCCGTCGAGATCCGCGAGGGTTCCGAGAGTCGCCGAGACCGGGAGGAGGTCAGGGCGGCGGGCGGCGGTGCGTTCGCGTCGCCGAATCTGCCGCCAGGCCGCGATGGCGCCGTGGTCTCCGGAGAGCAGCACCGCCGGCACGTCGCGAACGGTGGTCCCGTCGTCCCACGACGCTGGCCTGGTGTAGACGGGATACTCCAGGAGCCCGCCCTCGTGGGACTCCTCGACGAGAGAGTCGGGGTTGCCGATGACGCCGGGAAGGAGCCGGACGATGGCCTCGGTCATCGCGAGCACAGCGACCTCGCCGCCGCCCAGGACGTAGTCACCCAAAGAGACCACGCTCACCGGCATCTGCTGAGCGGCATACTCGTAGACCCGTTCGTCGATGCCCTCGTATCGGCCGCAGGCGAACGCCAGCCACGGTTCCTTCGCCAGTTCGCGCGCCATCGCCTGGGTGAAGCGCACCCCACCCGGTCCGGGGACGACAAGGTGGGGCCGCTGCCCCGGCTCGCCGTCTCGACCGACGTGGTCGAGGGCCTCCGCCCACGGCTGCGGCGTCATGACCATGCCGGCTCCACCTCCGAAGGGAGTGTCGTCGACCGTGCGGCGGCGGTCATGGGTGAAGTCGCGCAGGTCGTGCACATGCACATCGAGCGTGCCGGCGGCTCTGGCTCGGCCGATGAGCGAGAGCTCCAGGGGTGCCAGGTAGTCGGGGAAGATCGTCACGACGTCGAGGCGCACGGCATACCCCTCACTCGGCGAGATCGAACAGACCGGGGGGTGCGTCGACGACGACCCGCCCGCCCGCGACGTCAACCTGCGGCACGATAGCGGTGACGAAGGGGACGAGAGCCTGCCGCCCATCGGCGAGCTGGATCGTCAGCAGGTCCTGGGCGGCACCGACGGTCAAAGCGCTCACCTGCCCGATCGGGGCCCCGCCCGGGTCGTATGCCGTCAACCCGACGAGGTCATGCTCATACCAGCCCTCGTCCGCCACCGCATCATCGCCAGGGCCGGGCTGGACGTGCAGCAAGGTTCCACGCAGGGACTCTGCGCCGGTGCGGTCCGGGATTTCCTCGAATGCGAGCAACCACTTGCCGCCATGCACCCGGGCGCTGCGTACGCTGAGCGTATGGGGCACGCCGGTGCCGGGCTCGGCCACGGTCACCAGGACCGCACCGGGCGCGAACCGTCCGTGCGGGTCGTCGGTGCGTGCCTCGACGGTCACCTCGCCGCGCAGCCCGTGCGGCTTGCCGATCCGGGCCACGAGGACGAGCCCGGGACCGCTCACGTCCCTCACTTGCTTCGTGCTGTCAGGGCCAGCAACGTACCGAACTCAGCGCACCCGGTCGGTGTCGACGATGTCGATCCGCACCGGGCGGCCACCGGCCAAGGCGCTCATGACGGTGCGCAGCGCGCTCGCAGTGCGCCCTGATCGGCCGATGATGCGGCCGAGGTCGTCAGGGTGCACCCGGACCTCGAGCAACTCGCCGCGGCGCACGTCCTTGCTGCGCACCGTGACGTCGTTCTTGTGGTCGACGATCCCGGTGACCAAGTGCTCCAGAGCCTCTTCGAGCATGACCGGTTCAGGCCTGCTCGGCGGCTGCCTCGGCGCCGGCTGCCTCGGCGCCGGCTGCCTCGCCCGCCGGTGCCGGCGCGTCGTCAGGCGTGTTCGCCGCCTTCCGACGCGGCGTCGGGCCCGAGTCGGCCGTCTTCTTGCCAGCGGCGGCCACCGCCGCTTCGTAGAGTTCCTTCTTGCCCGGCTTTGCCGGCGCCACCAGGACAGCGCCGTCGGCATACTTCTTCAAGAGCGCCGCGACGGCCTCGGTCGGCTGGGCACCGTTGGCGATCCAGTGGTTCGCTCGCTCGATGTCGATCTCGATGAGCGAGGGCTCCTGGGTGGGGTGGTACTTGCCGATCTCCTCAATGGCCCGACCGTCACGCTTAGTGCGGCTGTCCATGACGACGACGCGATAGAAGGGGGCGCGGATCTTGCCCATCCGCTTGAGGCGAATCCTGACGGCCACGAGGGTCGTCCTCCATTCCTGATCTGGTGGACACGGCGAGACCGCGGGGAGAATCACGCGGGGTACCGATGCCCAGGGGTAGGCATCCAGCGTCGGGGGAAGACCCGCGCCGAAAGGTGTACGGCGACACATTCTGCCAGAGGTTGCGACCTGGCTCGAACCGGGTGCCTCAGCGACGATGGGTGCCTGCCCCGTCGAGCAGTGCCTATCCTCGACGAGTGCCTACGGTGCGTCCGCGCCCGAGACGATGACCCCGCGCAGGACGATCGCCGCGGGCTCGTGGAGCACGTTGATGTCCGCGCGCGGGTCCCGCGCAAGCACGATGAGGTCGGCGTCCTCACCTTCGACCAGCCCGGGCCGCCCCAACCAGGAGCGCGCCGCCCAGGTTGCCGCGGCGAGGGCCTGCGTGACCGACAATCCGGCACGGGTCAACTCCACCGCCTCGTGGGCGACCAGGCCGTGCCGCAGGGACCCTCCGGCGTCGGTGCCCACATAGATCGGCACCCCTGCGTCGTGGGCGGCTGCGACCGTCTCGTAACGCCGGGTGTGCAGGTCGATCATGTGCCGGGCGTAGCCGGGGAACTTCCCCTGCGCGCCCTGGGCGATCGAAGGGAAGGTGGCGATGTTGACCAGGGTCGGCACGATCGCGATCTGCTGCCTAGCGAACATCTCGATGGTCTCCGGGAGCAGCCCGGTGGCATGCTCGATGCAGTCCGTCCCCGCAGCAGCGAACTGACGCAAGGACTCCTCGCCGAAGCAGTGCGCCGTCGTGCGGGCTCCCTCCTCGTGAGCGGCCTCGACGGCGGCGACGACGGCCCAGTCCGGCCAGCATGGTGCAAGATCACCGCTGTCCCGGTCGATCCAGTCTCCGACCAGCTTGACCCAGCCGTCCCCGGCTCGGGCCTCCAAGCGCACCCGGGCGACAAGATCCTCGGGCTCAATCTCCCAGCCGAAGTTGCGGATGTAGCGCCTGGTACGAGCGATGTGCCGCCCGGCGCGAATGATCTTCGGAAGCTCCGGACGGTCGTCGATCCACCTGGTGTCACCGGGCTGCCCTGCGTCGCGGATGAGCAGCGTTCCCGCCGCCCGGTCACCGAGGACTTGCGCGTGCGCCGTGGCCCGGTCGACCACGCCGCCAGCATCGAGACCTACGTGGCAGTGCGCGTCGACCAACCCCGGCAGCACCCAGCCGTCGACCCGGGTGACCTCGTGGTGCAGGCCGCTCGGCTCCTCGAAGGTGATCTGGCCCCCGATGACCCACGCCTGGTCACGCACCTCGTCGGCACCGATGAGGATCGGACCAGTCAGGTGCAACACCGTCGCCATGTGTCGACGATATCCGGGTGCGCCGAGTCGTCGGGGACCGACGGCATACTGGAGTGCGCGCGCAGCGAATCCCCCGGTTCAGCTGGGCCGTGAGCGCACCAGGCGTCTGAGGGTCTCGACGACCACGCCTGGGGCATCGGTGTGCACCCAGTGCGCGGCTCCTTTGACCGTGACCTGCCGCACCGCGGGGAAGAACCTCCGCATCACCTCGGCGTCCGACTCGCGCACGTAGTTCGACTCGGCACCGTTGAGCCAGACCACCGGACCGGGGTATGCCGTCCGCTGTCCGGGAACATAGGGGAAGCTCGCGATGACCGAACCACTCCCCAGCGCGGCATCGGCGGCGACGAGGTCGAGGTTGATCTGCCAGTGCCACTCGGTGCCTTCCCGGCGCAGATTCTGCAGCAGGAACGCCTTGACGGCGGGATCGGCCTCAACAAACCTCGCCTCGGCGTCCGCCCGGGTCGTCAGGTCCGGAAGCGGTAGGGCCCGCATCTCCTCGATGTAGCCACCGAAGCGGTGCAGGTCGCCATAGCTCTTGGGCGCAATGTCGACGACACACAATGCCGAGACGAGCTCGGGGTGGTCGAGGGCGAGGACCATCGCCGTCTTGCCGCCCAGAGAGTGCCCGACCACGACCCAGGTCTCCCCAGGAGCGATGGTCGTCAACGTGTCACGCACGCTGGCGGCATACCCTTCGAAGGAAAATCGGGTCGACCACGGTGACCGGCCGTGGTCAGGCAGGTCGAGGAGCATGCACCGGGCATCGGTCCCGGCCGGCCCGGCGAGGGCCTTGGCGATCTGGGACCAGTTGCGTCCCTGTCCGAACAGCCCGTGCAAGAAGGCGACCCTCGTCCCGGCCGTCCCGATCGAGACGGTGTGCAGCATGCCCGGCCCACTCACTGGAGGCTCACTGGCCGATCACCGGCCAAGGTACTTCTCGAAGCCGGGGGGCAGGTTCTTCATGTCGAGGACCGAGGGGTCGAGCCGATCGGTGCCCGAGGGCGCGCCGAACGAGCTCCCACTGCGTGCCGCGGCAGGGCGCTGCGCCGCCGCCCGCTCCTCGGCCGCCCGCTTGGCCGGGTTGCCCGACTTCGACTTCTTGCGCTGCGGGGCCTGCTGGCGACCCCTGCGGCCGGGGCCCCCCATCCCGGGCAGGCTCGGCATTCCCGGGATACTGCCGCCACGGGCGAGGGACTTCATCATCTTCTGCGCCTCACCGAAGCGCTCGAGGAGTTGGTTGACCTCACTCGCACTGACCCCGGAGCCTTTGGCGATCCGGGCCCGGCGCGAACCGTTGATCTGCTTGGGGTGGTTGCGCTCGAAAGGAGTCATCGAGCGCACCATCGCCTCGACCCGATCGAACTCACGCTCGTCGAGCGCGTCGAGCTGGGCCCGCATCTGACCCATGCCGGGCATCATCCCGAGCATCTGCTTGAGTGAGCCCATCTTCTTGATCGCCGACATCTGCTGCAGGAAGTCGTCGAAGGTGAAGTCCTCTGCGGCGAGGAACTTGCGCTCCATCTCGGCCGCGTGACCGCGGTCGAAGGCTCGCTCGGCCTGCTCGATGAGGGTGAGCACGTCACCCATGTCGAGGATGCGCGAGGCCATCCGGTCGGGGTGGAAGACCTCGAAGTCGGCCACGCCCTCACCGGTGGAGGAGAACATGATCGGGCGTCCGGTGACACTGGCCACCGACAGGGCCGCGCCACCACGGGCATCGCCGTCGAGCTTGGAGAGCACGACACCGGTGAAGTCGACCCCCTGGAGGAAAGCCTCGGCCGTCTCGACGGCAGCCTGACCGATCATCGCGTCGATGACGAAGAGGACCTCGTCCGGCGCGATCACCTCGCGGATGTCGGCCGCTTGCTGCATGAGGTTCTCGTCGACGGCCAGGCGGCCGGCGGTGTCGATGATGACGACATCGTGCTGTTTGCTGCGTGCCTGCTCGACGCCGGCGCGAGCGACCGAGACCGGATCACCGTAGGAGCGGGTTCCCTCGATGCCCTCGACGACGGCGTCGTGCCCGAAGACGTTGCCCCGTTCCGGTGCGAACACCGGCACCCCGGCGCGCTCACCGACGACCTCGAGCTGGGTCACGGCATTCGGGCGCTGCAGGTCGGCGGCGACCAGTATCGGTGTGTGGCCCTGGTCCTTGAGCCACCTGCCGAGCTTGCCGGCCAGGGTCGTCTTGCCCGATCCCTGGAGGCCGGCAAGCATGATGACGGTCGGTGGCTGCTTGGCGAGGCGGATCTGCCGGGTCTGCCCGCCAAGGATTTCGACGAGCTCCTCGTTGACGATCTTGACGACCTGCTGGGCCGGGTTGAGCGCATCGGAGACCTCGGCGCCCAGGGCCCGCTCTCGCACCCGGGCGGTGAAGTGCTTGACCACCGGCAAGGCGACGTCGGCATCGAGCAGTGCCATGCGGATGTCGCGGACGGTCTTGTTGACGTCGGACTCCGACAGGCGACCCTTGCTGCGCAGGTTCTTGAAGGTCGCGGTCAGACGATCGGACAGGCTGGTGAACACCGGATAAGGCTAGCCGGGGCCACGCTCCGGCGCCGCGCGCCGCCCGGGGAGCTACCGAAGAGAAGCGATCTCGGGCGACCTCGCGGTAGCCACCAGTTGCCGGAGCAGCCGAGCACGCCCGCTGGTCCATGCCCTGGGACCGGTGGCCAGAGCGTCAGCCTGGGTCAGGGCGGCGAGGACGTCCAGGACGTCTCCACGCCCGTGGACCACCGCCAAAGCCAGCCGTGCGGTGCCTGGATCGGCTGGGTCCTTGCCGGTCGCGAGCTCCATCAGGGTCAGGTGCTCACGCACGAGCAGCCCGATGGTTTCGGCGTCGCCGTCCTCGAACCCGACGCGGCTGGCGATGGCCATAGCAATCGGCCAACCGGCAGCGCAGTGGTCCCGGGCTCCCGGGGTCTTTCCGATGTCGTGCAGGAGAGCCGCGATGAGGAGTAGGTCCGGTCGGGGCACCCCGGGCGACAGCCCGGCGGCGTGGACGACCGTCTCGAGCAAGTGACGGTCCACGGTGTGGCGGTGGAGGGGATTGGACTGGGGTGCCGAGCGGACGCGCGCCCACTCGGGCAGCCACTGGTCGACGATGCCGACGCGCTCAAGGTCCGACCAGGTGCTCACCAGGCCGGGTCCGCTAGCCAGGAGCTCGACGAGCAGATCCCGAGGCACCCTCGGCCACGGCGTGGGCAGCGGCGGCAGTGCTGCCAGGTTGCGTGCCGTCACCGCGGCGATCGGTGTCCTGATCCGGGCCGACAGCACCCCGGCACGCAGGGCGGTCACAGGGTCGGCTGCGCGGCGTGGGTTCCCCCCGAGGACGAGCTCCCCATCGGACTCGTAGAGCCCGTGTCCCAGGGAGCGCATCGTCGGTCGACGGGGGCCCGAACGCAGGGTCCGGGCACGCTGCGACTGGCCCGCCCGGCGGGCGGTCTGGTCCAGGGCGTCGGCGATGGTCCGGCCGGCTCGGGCCACGTCGGCCAGCAGCGCCTCCGACCCGTCGTGCCCCAGGAGCGCGGCCACGGCCGCACGGTCCTGCGCCACGAGCCGGTCCCGGGGGCGGCCGGCGACGACGTGGACTGCGTCTCGCACATCCAGCAAGACGGCGTGCGCAGTGTCGACGTCACCGTGCGGGCGGTCGGCGAGCCAGGCCTGAGCCAGTGCACGGAGCACAGCCATGTCCCGGAGTCCGCCTTGAGCCTCCTTCAGGTCCGGTTCGAGGGACTGCGACACCGTGTCGAACCGGGCATGCCGCTCGTTCATGGCCACCAGGACCAGATCTAGCCGACGCCGCGCCGTGGCCCGCCAGTCACGCGCCAGCATCGAACGGGTCAGCGTCACCAGGTCGCGGTCCCCTGCGACCCAGCTCAGGTCGAGCAGCCCGATAGCTGCGCTGAGGTCCCTATGGGCGACCTCCCGGCACGTCGCGGGACTGCGGACTGCGTGGTCCAGCCGAACCCCTGCGTCCCAGAGGGGATACCAGAGCCGCTCGGCCAGGGAGCTGACGGCGCTGCTGCCGGAGTGGCTGGCATGCAGGAGAACGAGGTCGTAGTCACTGAGCGGCCCTGCGTCACCTCGGGCCAGGCTGCCGACGGCAGCCAGGGCCGTTCCCGGCACCTGCTCGTCACTGGTCGCCTCCCCCCACAGGGTGCTGAGCCACCGATGACCGTATGCCGTCAGGCCAGCCCGCCTGGCCTGGCCGGCGCCGGGCGCGGTGAAGCTTGCGCCGCTGGCCAGGGACAGTCGCTGGGCGTTGACCGAGGGGTTCGGGGTCGGCATGGCCGGTTCAGATGGCCGCGCTGCCACGCTCACCCGTGCGGACCCGAGCGACGTCCTCGACCGGGACGACCCACACTTTGCCGTCACCGATCCGGCCGGTGCGCGCGGCCCTGACGATGGCCTCGACGACGGCGCCCGCGTCCTCGTCGTCGGTGAGCACCTCAACCCGGACTTTGGGCACGAAGTCGACGGTGTATTCCGCGCCCCGGTAGACCTCGCTGTGCCCTCGCTGGCGGCCGTAGCCGGACGCCTCGCTCACGGTCATCCCATGCAGTCCGTAGGCCTCGAGAGCGTGCTTGACCTCGTCGAGCTGATGGGGCTTGATGATCGCGGTGACGAGGCGCATCACGGGGTTCCTTCCAGTGCTGGTGTGGAGATCGTGGGGTCTGCGGAGTAGGGCGTGGGGACTGCCGTTGGGACTGGCCCATGGACAACTCCCCGGAGGCGGTGGGCCCGGGAGAGAAGGTCATATGCCGTTTCGGCATGCTCCGACGGGTCGATACCGACGGACTCGGCATCGGTACTGATCCGCCATCCGAGCACCCGCTGCAACGGGACCGCGATCCCGAGCGTGACCACTCCGGAGAACACCACGCTCGCCAGGGCGAGGATCGCCTGGAGCGCGGTCTGCTGCCAGCCCCGGCCATAGAGCAGCCCGGTGGTCGTCGAGAGCAGGCCCGCCCCGACGGTGCCCCAGAGCCCGGCAACGAGGTGCACCCCGACGACGTCGAGGCTGTCGTCGAGACCGAAGCGCAACTTCAGCCCGACGGCATACGCGCACAGCCCTCCCGCGACGACCCCCAGGGCCAGCGAGCCCACCGGGGAGAGTGCTCCGCAGGCCGGGGTGATCGCGACCAGACCAGCGACGACACCAGACGCCGCACCGACCGAGGTGGGGTGGCCGTCGCGGACCTTCTCGACGAGCAGCCAGCCGACCATCGCTGCACACGCTGCGGCGGTGGTGTTGACCCAGACGAGGGCAGCGCGCCCGTCGGGCGCCAGCTCGGAGCCCGCATTGAAGCCGAACCACCCGAACCACAACAGCCCAGCACCGACCATGACGAGCGGGACGTTGTGCGGGCGGATGACCGTGCTGCCGAATCCGAGCCGGCGGCCGGTGACGACGGCGAGCACCAGAGCGGCCATGCCGGCATTGATGTGGACGACGGTGCCCCCGGCGAAGTCGATCGGGGCGAGCGTGGCCACGCCCTTGGTGCTGCCGAAGAGCAATGCCGACACACTGGACGAGCTCGCGGAGAGCAGGCCGGATCCCCAGACCATGTGGGCGAGCGGGAAGTACACCAGGGTCACCCACAAGGCGGCGAAGACCAGCCAGGTGGAGAACTTGACCCGGTCAGCGACCGTGCCGCTGATCAGTGCGACCGCGATCACCGCGAAGGTCAGTTGGAAGCCGACGAAACCCAGCTCTGGGATGGCCCCGTAGCCCTCGTGGCCCAACGGGTTGACCAGCCCACCGGTGCCGGACAGACCGAACTTGTCGAACGGGCTGGCAAGGATCCCGAGCAGGTCTCGGCTGCCGAACGACATCGAGTAGCCGTAGAGGATGAACAGGACCCCGACGACACCCGTGGCACCGAAGGACATCATCATCATGTTGAGCACGGATGTGGCTCTGGTCAGCCCCCCGTAGAACAGGGCCAAGCCCGGGACGGTCATCATCAGGACCAGCCCGGCGCACAGGATGACGAAGCCGCTGCTCGCCAGGTCGAGGCGTGCGGGGTCGAGGAGCGGCGTCAGGGTCGAGATCATGGACCCAGACCCTCGTCGCGGGTCGTTTCCCCTCGTCGCACGGGGTGTTACTCCCATGTTGCGGTATGCCGCCCCAGGTCACGGCGCTGTTACGCACCCCGTTGGCGCGGCCACTCCCCCCGTGCCGCGGCCGCGCCGCCGGGGCATGCCTGAGGGCGCGAGGAGCTGTCGAGCTGGCTACTCGAGAATGGCGTCGACGAAGGCCTCGGGGTCGAAAGGTGCCAGGTCGTCCGGGCCCTCGCCGAGACCGATGAGCTTGACCGGGACCCCGAGTTGGCGCTGCACCGCGACGACGATGCCGCCCTTCGCCGTGCCGTCGAGCTTGGTCAGGACGATGCCGGTGATGCCGACGACCTCGCTGAAGACCTCGGCCTGGCGCAGGCCGTTCTGACCGGTCGTCGCATCGAGGACGAGCAGCACTTCGTCGATCGGGGAGCGCTTCTCGATCACCCGTTTGACCTTGCCGAGCTCATCCATGAGCCCGACCTTGGTGTGCAGCCGCCCGGCGGTGTCGATGATGACGACATCAGCCTCGAGCTCCCTGGCTTCCTTGACCGCATCAAACGCGACCGCAGCCGGATCGGCCCCTTCCCGGTCCGAGCGGATCGTCGGCACCCCTACGCGCTCCCCCCAGGTCTGCAGCTGGTCGGCGGCGGCGGCCCGGAAGGTGTCTGCGGCGCCGAGGACGACATCCTTGTCCTCGGCGACCAGGACCCGGGCGAGCTTGCCCACCGTCGTGGTTTTTCCGGTGCCGTTGACTCCGACGACGAGGATGACCGCCGGGCGGCCTTCGGCGCGAGTGCTCGCGATCGTCCGGTCCATTGAAGGGTCGACCAGCCGCAGCAGATCCTCACGCAGCCAGCCACGCACCGTCGCCTCGTTGGTGGTCCCGTCTACCCTGACCTGGGTGCGCAGGGACTCGACGAGCTCGGTGGCCGCCTCGACCCCGAGGTCGGCCTGAATCAGGGTGTCCTCGACGTCCTCCCAGGCCTCCTCGTCGAGGTGACCGCGCGACAACAGCGCGAGCAGGCCCTTGCCGAGGGCGGAGTTAGATCGGGCCAGTCGGGCCCGCAGGCGCCGGAGCCGACCCCGAGCCTGTTCGGGCCGCTCGATGGTCGGCGCCTCGGGAAGCGGGGGCAGTACCTCTTCCCGCGCCTCGACCACCTCGACGTCGGCAACGTCAGCCGCCTCCTCGACCGGTGGCGAGAGGGTGGTCGTCGCGGACTCTGTGCTGGCCGCCCCGGGCGGACGCGGCGGCGGGACCGCGCGCTCCTGGGACGGGGGGGCCAGGTCCTGGCCGCGAGAGCGTCTCCCGCGCAGCAGGGTGACCAGGGCTGCCCAGGCGATGACCAGGGCGAGCAGGCCGATGAGGAGATACAACCAGAAGGAGTCCATCACGGGCACATCCTTGCAGCCCGTGGATGGCTGTCCTGTTCCCGCGGGTCAGTAGACGAGGACGGTGGACCCGATCGGCATCCAGTTGTTCTCCCAGATCCGGTCCATGGCCTCGTTGGTCAGCCGGGCGCAACCATGGGAGGCACCATGGGTGGGCACCGACTCGTGTCCGTGCACCGCAATGCCGCCGTTGAAGTACTTCGGGCGGTACATGTCACCCAGGGGCGCGTGGTCGAGGGCGTCGATGTCCCGGAATACCCGGAAGGAGCCCACCGGTGTGTGTGCGTCGCCGGTGTAGGTCACGCCTTTGACGGTCTCGGCATAGGGGATGTCGCTGCCGGTGCTGGTGTGCTGGATCATGACGATCTGTCCGCCCCGCACGACCATGAGCAGCTGCCGCTCCTTGTCGATCTCGATAGCATCTCCGGTGGAGCGGGGGGTGGGCGCGACACCTTGCGTAATCGCTGCCCTGGTCTGCTCATCGACCACACCGCTGGGATCCAGCCCGGCCACCTTCTGCACCGCATACACCGCCTGGGTGGTGAGCTCGTCCCAGGAGCCGTCAACCTCACCGATCCAGTAGCCTGCGTCGTTGAGTCGTTGCTGGAGTGCGCGGACCTCGGCGCCCTCCTCGCCCGGCCCGAGCACACTCGGTGCGCTCGGGGTGGGCGTCGCCGCCGGGGTCGGCGCCGCGACGGCGGCAGGCGAGAGGGCGTCCTGTGGTGCGGTACCGCACGCGGTCAGGACGGCGAGCACCAGTCCAGCTCCAGCTAGTGTGCGCAGGCCCCAGCGAGGTGCGCTGGCCATGTCCTCGGCCCCCATTCGGTCCAGCCTGGTTGTGGTCATTGTGAAACACTCACGATAACAAGAGCCCGTACCGACCTCGCGCAGGCTCACCGTCACCCCTGCCGTTCCAGCAGCGTCTCGCTTTCGTCGTGGCTAAGTTCAGCAGTGGCTCGGTTCAGTAGACCCGGACCCGGTCCGCCGGATCGAGCCACATCCCGTCCCCGGGCGTGGTTCCGAAGGCCTCGTGGAACTCCTCGAGGTTGCGCACCGTGTTGGCCCGCAGGTCCATCGGTGCATGCGGGTCGATTTGGAGCAGGCGCCTGGCCTCAGCCTCTCGCGCGGCCCCACGCCACACCCTCGCCCAGCCGAGGAAGAACCGCTGCTCGCCGGTGAGTCCGTCGATGACCGGTGCCGGCTGCCCGCCCAGTGAAAGCCGGTAGGCGGTGAGGCCGATGGCGAGCCCGCACAGGTCCCCGATGTTCTCACCGACGGTCAGCGCGCCGTTGACCCTCTCCCCGGGAGCATCGCGGGTCTGCAGGGTGTCGAACTGCGTGATGAGCCGCTGCGCGGTGGCGGTGAACGCCTCCCGGTCGGCGTCGCTCCACCAGTTCCGCAGGTTGCCCGCACCGTCGTACTGGCTGCCTTGGTCGTCGAAGCCGTGGCCGATCTCGTGCCCGATGACCGCGCCGATGCCTCCGTAGTTCATCGCAGGATCCGCGGCGGCGTCGAAGAACGGCGGTTGCAGGATCGCCGCAGGGAAGACGATCTCGTTGAGCCCGGGGTTGTAGTAGGCGTTGACAGTCTGTGGCGTCATGAACCACTCATCCCGGTCCACTGGCACGCCAAGTTTGCCCAGCTGGCGCTCCAGCTCGAAAGCCGACGCCCGCCGGACGTTGCCGAGAAGGTCGCCCGCGACGATCGTCAGGGCAGAGTAGTCACGCCAGCGGACCGGGTAGCCAACCTTCGGCCGGAAGTCCGCCAGCTTGGCGAGGGCGCTGTCCCGGGTGGGCGGAGTCATCCAGGCCAGGTCGGTGAAGGTCTCGTTGAAGGCCTGGACGAGGTGCCCGACCAGGCTGTCCATGGCCTCCTTGGCCTCGGGACGGAAGTGCCGCTCGACATAGAGCTGCCCGACAGCCTCGCCGAGGGCATCCTCGACCAGGGCCACGCCGCGCTTCCAGCGGGCGCGCAGCTGCGGCACACCGGAGAGGACTCGCCCGTAGAAGTCGAAGTTCTCCTCGACCAGCCCGCTGGACAGGTATGGCGCGAACGCGTGGATCACCCGCCAGGTGAGCCAGTCCCGCCACGAGCCCAGGTCGGCATCGACCAGGGTTCGGGCGAACCCACTGAGGTAGTCGGGTTGGCGGATGATGACCTCAGCCAGGGCGCTGTCCTGGGCCCCCATCCCGGCCAGCCATCCAGCCCAGTCCAGCCCGGGAGTGAGGTCCTCGAGGGCGGCACGGCTGAGCAGGTTGTACGTCTTCACCGGGTCACGGTTGGTCACTTTGTCCCAGTGTGCGGCCGCAAGGCGAGTTTCCACGTCCATGACCCGCCCGGCCGCAGCTGCCGGCTGCGGGATACCGGCCAGGGCGAACATCCGCTCGACGTGGCCCAGGTATGCCGCCCGCACTCCCTCGTGCTCAACGTCCCGGTAGTACGACTCGTCGGGTAGTCCGATACCGCCCTGCTCAAGGTGAACGATGTTCCGTGAAGAGTCCTTGTCATCGGTGGAGACGAAGGGCAGGACGAACCCGTCGACCCCGTCGCGACCGAGCCGGCCGAGCAGACAGATCAACTCGGCACGCGACGACACTGCCTCAACGGCCGCGAGATCGGCGGCGATCGGACCCACCCCGAGGGCCTCGACCCGTGCCTCGTCGAGGAAGCTCGCATACAGGTCACCGACCTTGGCAGCGACCGAACCGGTCTGCGGCGAGCCCTGAGCCACGTGCGCGATGATGGCGCGAACGTCCTCCTCCGACTGCTCACGGAGCATGTCGAACGTGCCGTAGCGGCCACGGTCGTCCGGGATCGGCGTGCTCGCCACCCAGGCCCCGTTGACATGGGCGAACAGGTCGTCCTGCGGGCGAACGCCCGGCTGCCCCGCGTGGTCAGCGGCCTTGGACCTCATCCCTGGATCCGTCAGCCGGCCTGTCCGGCAGGCTCACGCAGGCCGTCCTGGTCCGCGCCGGAGGCTTTCGGGCCGTTCTCATCGGGCGTGCGCTCGAAGCGCGACCGGGCCGCGTCAGCCGCCTCCCGGAATGAGTCGACGACCTCCTCACCGCGCGGCGTGAGCACGTCACGGCCCGCCCGCCGCGCGGGAACCGCGACGAGGAGGACGACAGTGACGGCCAGGCCAAGGCACAGCAGCATCGCGAGAACGAGCGTGGTCATGACACCAGCGTGACCCATGTCCACACGATTTCCCAATCGCAACACGCGTTGTGGCCCAGTGGTGACAGAGTGTTGCGTGAGGCGCATCATGCCCAGCCCAGGCAGCCCCCCTCGACTCATCCCCCTCGGCTCATCCCCCTAGGCTCATCCTCCGTGACTGAGCCGGAGCAGCACACCGCACCCCCTTCTCGCCGCCGTCGGCGGATACCCGTGGGGGCGGACATCGTCATTGCCCTCGTCCTCATCTCCCTGGTGCAGGCCTTCCTCGTCAAGCCCTTCCGGGTGCCGAGCCAGTCCATGGAGAACACCTTGCGCATCGGCGACCGGATCGTCGTCAGCCGCCTACCGCATACGATCACACGCGGAGATGTCGTCGTCTTCGGTCACGGAGACACCTGGCAACAGCCCGAGCGACCTCCCGCCACTAACGTGGTGGTGCGGGGGCTGCGGATCTTCGGCGACCTCACCGGAATCGGCCCGTCGAGTCGGACCTACACCGTCAAGCGGGTCATCGGCCTGCCCGGGGATACGGTCGGGTGCTGCACCACGCAGGGCGCGGTGACGGTCAACGGGAAGGCACTGATCGAGCCCTACGTCTTCGAGGACCTGCCGTTCACCCCCGGCAGTGTCGACTGCGCCTCGACACCGGCATCCTCACGGTGCTTCGGGCCGATCACCGTGCCGGCAGAGACGCTCCTCGTCTTGGGAGACCATCGCTCGCAGAGTGCCGACTCGGTGCTGCCATGCCGCGGATCACCAACCCCAACGCCCGGGTGTGCTCGGTTCGTCCCGGAGGTACGGGTCATCGGCCCAGTCGTCGCTCGGATCTGGCCACCTGGCAGCATCGGCGGGATGTGAGGCTGCGGCGGTTCGATGGCCCTCCCAGGCCGCAGGGTCACAGGGGGCACAGGATCACGCGGTCGCAACGCTCTCCCGCAGACGCTGCGAGACCACTGTCGTGATGCCGTCACCTCGCATGCTCACGCCATAGAGCGCATCGGCGATCTCCATGGTCTTCTTCTGGTGGGTGATCACGATGAGCTGGCTGGAGTCCCGAAGCTCCTCGAGAAGGATGAGGAGCCGGCCCAAGTTGGTGTCGTCGAGGGCGGCCTCGACCTCGTCCATGATGTAGAACGGACTCGGCCGAGCCTTGAAGATGGCGACGAGCAGCGCGACCGCGACGAGTGAGCGTTCGCCTCCGGAGAGCAACGAGAGCCGCTTGACCTTTTTTCCCGGTGGCCGTGCCTCGACCTCGATTCCGGTGGCGAGCATGTCCGAGGGATCCGTGAGCACGAGGCGGCCGGCACCGCCCGGGAACAGCCGCTCGAAGACGCGCTCGAACTGCGTCGCGGTGTCGGCGAAGGCCTCGGTGAAGACCTGTTCCACCCGCTCGTCGACCTCACGGACGATGTCGAGCAGGTCCCGCTTGGACCTCTTGAGATCCTCGAGCTGCTCGGTGAGGAAGGTATGCCGTTCCTCCAGGGCCGCATATTCCTCAAGGGCGAGCGGGTTGACCCGGCCCAGTTGGGACAGCGCACGCTCGGCCCGGCGAAGCCGTTTCTCCTGTTCCTCACGGACAAACGCTGCGGGCTCGGGCGGCTCGCCGTCCTGGTCGGGGCCGACGGCGACGGGGATGAGCTGGTGTGGCCCGAAGTCTTCGACGAGGACCTCGGGGTCGACACCGAGCTCGTCGATCGCTCTGGACTGAAGCTGCTCGATCCGGGCCAACTGGCGGGCTCGAGCGACCTCGTCCCGGTGCGCGGTGTCGGTCAGTTCTCGCAGCTCGTCCTGGTGCACGCTCATCTGTGCGCGCAGGGCGGCCACCCTCAGCTCCCGCTGCGTGCGGTCGGCCTCGCCCGCGTCGCGATCGACAACGGCACGGTGCAGTGCCTCACCGATGCACTGCACGGCGTATGCCGCTGCGCTCGACACGGACTGCGCGAGAGCGGCTTCGCGACGACGCCGCTCCCGACGTTGCTTGAGACGTTCGCGAGCTGCCAGCTCAGCCCGGGCCGCGCCCTCGAGAGCCTCAGCGCGCCCCTGCACCGCGGACGCCCGCTCCTCGGTCGTGCGCAGCGTGAGTCGCAGCTCAGTCTCCCGGGTGCGGGCCTTGCTCGCGTCCAGTTCGAGACGATCCCGTTCATCGGCCGAGGGCTCCTGCGTCCCGACGGGCTCGCGCTGGGCGGCCTCGAGCCGGGCGAGAAGTTCCGCGAGCTCTGCGCGGTCCCCGGCCAACGCAGCGTCGACATCGGCGAGGGCGCGCTCGGCCCGCTCGGCCTCGGCACGAGCGGCGCGGGCAGCCGAACCGAGGCTGCCCAGGCTCTCGGCAACCGCGGAGAGGCGGGCGTCGGACTCGTGAAGTGCTTCCAGGGCGGCATCGGTGGCGCTGGCGATCCGGTCGGCCTCCTGGGTCGCGGCCGCCAGCTCGAAGCCGAGCTGTTGCCCACGGGCCGTCGCCTCCCCCAGCGCCGCACGGGCCTGCTCCAACGTGGCCTCGAGCTCGATCAGACTCTGTCCGGTTGGGCTGCCGCCGCAGGCCCAGCCGGGTCCGAAGACGTCGCCGTCCAAGGTCACCGCACTGACCCCACGCGTACCGTCGGCGACGAGCGCGAGGGCCTGCTCGGCAGTCTTGACGACGGCCACCCGGTCGAGCAGGTGCGCCACTGCGGCAGCCACTGGCGAGGCGGTCTGGACGACGTCGACCGCCCAGGTGGCAAACCCGGGCAGGTCGGGCCACAGACTGCGATCGAGGGCCGGAGCAGTCTCGGCGACGAGCAGGGTGGCCCGGCCATGGTCTCCGTCTCGCAGCCGGGTCAGGGCGGCGGCAGCCTCGTGGGTCGAGCGGACCCCGAGAGCCTCGGCAGCCGAGCCGAGTGCGGCGGCGATCGCCGCCTCGTGGCCGCCACGCACCTGCAGGAGCGCGGCAACGGAGCCGAGGATCCCATGCTCGTCCTCGAGAGCGGTCTCGCCAGCTGCCTCCAACAGGGCCGCAGCTCCGTCCTTGCGGCGCACGCTCAGCTCAAGGGCGTCGACGCGGGCCCGCGCGGACGCTCGTTCGGTGTCGACCGCACGCTGGGCCGCGAGCAGATCCTCGACCCGGCCCCGTGCCCTGGCGAGCTCCGCCTCCGCCTTCTCGTAGGTGAGGTCGAGGCCGAGCTCGCCAGCCTCGTCGTCCGCGACAGTCCCCTCGAGGGCCGCGAACTCTCGCTCCGCGCTGGTTGCCCGGGACAGCGCGGACGCGATCGTCGTGCGCAGTCGTCCCAGTTCGGCCTCGCCTGCCTCGACCCGGCTGCGCCTGGCCGCGATCTGGCCGGTGAGCCGGGCAAGCCCCTCACGACGGTCAGCTGCGGCCCGCACGAGGCGGGCCAGGTCCGCGGCCTCGGCGGCATACGCCTTCTCGGCGTGTTCCCGGACAGTGACCGCGGCGGCGAGCTCGGCAGTGGCGGTGGCGACCTCCGCGGCAAGGGCGGCCTCCTTCTGCCGAGCCTGAGCAGCTTGGGTCCGCAGCTCCTGAGGGTCTCGACCGGTCGTGGCCTCGTCGGCGTCGTCGCGGGCGAGCAGCCGCAGGCGCTCCTCGGCCAGGGAACCCGTGGCGGCGAGACGGTCACGCAACGACTGCAGGCGCCCCCAGCGCTCGTGGGCGCGGCTGAGCTCCGGAGCAGCCGCGGCTGCCTGCTCCTCGAGGCCCACGAGCTCAGCGCGCACCTCGGTCAGGGCATCGCCGAGAGCAGCCCGCCGGGCAAGCAGTGCGCTCTCGTCGGCAGCCTCTTGCGCCACCACACTGGTGAGTTGGACCAGGTCGTCCGCAAGGAGGCGCAACCGCGCATCTCGCGCCTCGGCCTGGATGACCGCGGCCCGGCGAGCGGCCTGCGCCTGGCGGCCGAGCGGACCGAGCTGGCGGCGGATCTCAGCGGTCAGGTCGGCGACTCGGGTGAGGTTCGTCTGCATCGACTCCAGCTTGCGCAGGGCCCGTTCCTTGCGTTTGCGGTGCTTGAGGACCCCAGCGGCCTCCTCGATGAAACCCCGTCGCTCCTGCGGCGTGGCCCGCAGCACGGCGTCGAGCTGACCCTGACCCACGATGACGTGCATCTCGCGCCCGATACCGCTGTCGGAGAGCAGCTCCTGGATGTCCAGCAACCGACTCGGGGTGCCATTGATCGCATAGTCGGACCCGCCATTGCGGAACATGGTCCGGGTCAGTGTCACTTCGGTGTAGTCGATGGGCAGCGCCCCGTCGGCGTTGTCGATGGTCAGGCTCACCTCGGCGCGCCCCAGCGGGGCACGGCCGGCGGTGCCAGCGAAGATGACGTCCTCCATCCTGCCCCCGCGCAGGGTCTTGGCCCCCTGCTCCCCCATCACCCAGGCGAGCGCATCGACGACGTTGGACTTGCCGGAGCCGTTGGGACCGACGATGCACGTGATCCCCGGCTCGAGACGCAGCGTCGTGGCCGAGGCGAAGGACTTGAACCCCTTCAAGGTCACGGTCTTGACATACATCCTCAGCCTCCCGAGGCGAGATGCTCGTGGTGTCGGATGACTTCGGCAATGATGAAGTTCAAGAAGGCCTCGGCGAACTGCGGATCAAGTCCCGCCTCGTCGGCGAGCGCCCGCAGCCGGGTGATCTGCCGCTCCTCGCGAGCAGGGTCGGCGGGCGGCATACCGTGCGCAGCCTTGAGCTCCCCGACAGCTTGGGTGCACTTGAAGCGCTCGGCGAGCAGGTGGACCAGGGCGGCGTCGATGTTGTCGATGCTCGACCGTAGCCGGGCCAGCTCTGGGGGTGCCTGACTCACCCCGGCATCGTAGGTCAGCACCGGCCACGCGTCCGGCAGGCTACCGCTCGTCGAAGCCCCGTGCCCCGCGAGCAGGAGCGAGCAGCGGCGCCGAGACCGCCTGGACCCACCCGGGACGGTGGGCGGTGGAGGGGAACTCGTCGAGAAGCTCGAGGAGTCGATCGAGCTCGGCCCTCTCCCCTTCCGCGACGACTTCCACCCGGCCGTCGTCGGTGTTGCGAGCCCAGCCGTTCAGCCCCAGCTCGCGTGCCCGGGCCCGGGTCCACCAGCGAAACCCGACGCCCTGAACCCGTCCGCGGACAAAGACCGTCATCCGCACCACGTTCGTCATAGCGGGAGCCTAGAACCGCGTGGAGCCATCGGATGGCCGCCCCAGCTCCACCGTCACAGGAGTGTCGTTGCACCACTTTTGTCACAGAAGTTCCTACGCTTCCCCTGTGACTGTCCACGCAGCTCGCCCCACCGCCCGCCGCGCCGGTCCGGACGCGCGTCGAGGAGGGCGCGGCGGGGACCGTCTTGCCGGGCTCGATGGCCTACGCGGTCTGGCCGTCTTGGCCGTGCTGGTCTTCCACCTCCATCCCGCTTGGCTTCCCGGGGGCTTCCTCGGGGTCGACGTCTTCTTCGTCATCTCCGGCTTCCTCATCACCACCCTGTTGCTGCGGGAGCGCCGGTGGTCCGGCCGGATCGACCTTCCCGGGTTCTGGACCCGGCGAGCCCGACGGCTCCTCCCGGCCCTGCTTGTCCTGGTTCCGGTCAGCACCCTCCTGGCCGCACTGGTGCAGCGCGACCTGCTCGTCGGTGTCGGGCGGCAGAGCCTGGGTGCCCTGACCTTCTCGTCGAACTGGCTGGAGATCGCCGCAGGCTCGGACTACTTCCACGCGACGTCACCCCAGCTCTTCATGAACCTGTGGAGCCTGGCCGTCGAGGAGCAGTTCTATCTGCTCTGGCCGCTCACCGTCCTGCTGCTCCTGGCGGCCACGTGCACGACGAGAGCGCGGGTGGCTGTCGCGCTCACCCTGGCCGGCGGCTCCGCGCTGCTGATGGCTGTGCTGCTGGACCCGGAGGCACCCACGCGGGTGTACTACGGCACAGACACCCATCTTGTGGGACTCATGCTCGGCGCCGCCCTCGCCTTCGGGTATGCCGCCCCGCACCGGGCGTGGACGTCCTCACCGGTGTGGCAGCGGGCGCGCCGTCCCGCCGTCGCCGCGGCACTCCTGGTCCTGGCGACCCTGCTGGTCACGCTCGACGAGACGACACCGCTGACCTTCCGTGGAGGGATCGCCCTGGCCAGCGCCATGACCGCGGTCCTCGTTCTCGCCGCCGTCTCCGCCCCAGGCCGCTTGCGGACTCTGCTTGACGGGCCGGCGCTGACCTGGGTGGGGGTCCGCTCATATGGCATCTACCTGTGGCACTGGCCGGTCCTGTTGCTGCTCGACCAGAGTTGGGAGACCAGCGCCGGGACGGTCACCTTCGTCCTGAACCGACTCCTGGCGCTAGCGCTGACCCTGGGCATCGCACAAATATCCTATCGGTACGTAGAGACACCGGTGCGGCGCCACGGTTTCCGTGCAGTCGGCACCGCACTCTTCGCCCGGGTCCGTCGGGTGTCTGGACGACGCGCCTGGTTTGTCAGGACCGCACCGGTGGCGCTCATCCTGGTCTGGGTGCTCGTCGTCCTCACGGCCCCAACGAACACCAGCACCGCCCGAATGCTCTCAGCCAACGCCGCAGCACTGTCCACGCCGGCCCAGGCCTCCGGGTCGGGGACGAGCGCTGACCACACCGAGGCGCCACACGTCGAGTCGGCTGCTGCCGCTGCACCTGGAGCTGCGCCGACCACCGCGCCCACCCTGACGGCGAAGGCCCGGCAGGCGGCATTCACCATGCCCACCGGTGAGGAGATGGATCTCTACGGCGACTCGATGGCGGTGGGAAGCATCCCCGCCCTGAAGTACTGGTTCCCAGGCATCCGGATCGACGCGGCGTCGAACCGGCGATGGGGAGACGGCCTGACCCGGGTCAAAAGCGCCGGGTCCGGTGTTCGGAGAGCCGTAGTCCTGGCGTTCGGGACCAATGCCGGGTTCGACGAGCCTTCCATCGAGGCTATCCTCACCGCTCTTGGACCGGACCGGATGGTCATCTTGGTCAACGAGCACGGACCGTTCGGGCGGGTCGCCAGCGACAATGCGGCACTCGGCCGGGTCACCTCCGCCCATCCCAACGTCGGCATCGCCGACTGGGACGGCGCACTGACCGGCACGAGCGGACAGCTCCAACCCGACGGGATCCACCCCAGCCTGACCGGACAGCATCTCTACGCCAAGGTCATTCGTGATGCGTTGGCGGCGCTGTCCGAGCGGCACACCGGAGTTCCGGTCCCACGAGAGGACAAGCCGATCCCCTGAGGCACCGGGGCCTTCAGCCGAGGCTAACGGGGCCGAGGCTGACAGCGCGGGCAGGAGAAGGAGCTTCGGTTCATAAACGGGGTCCGGACGATCATGCTCCCGCACCGGGCACACGGCCGGCCCGCCTGCCCATAGGCCTGCAGGGACCGGTCGAAGTATCCCGAGGCGCCGTTGACGTTGACGTAGAGCGCGTCGAAGCTCGTCCCGCCCTGGGTCAACGCGGCAGCCATGACATCCCGGGCGTGGTCGAGCAGACGCGAGATCGCCGGTGCGCTCAGGCTGCGGGCAGGACGCTCCCCGTGGACGCGGGCCCGCCACAGGGCCTCGTCGGCATAGATGTTGCCGATCCCCGAGACGATGCGCTGGTCGAGCAGGACCCGCTTGATGGCGCTGCTCCTGGTCCTGATCCCGGCGACCACCTGCGCCCGGTCGAACGTCGGGTCGAAGGGGTCCGCGGCGATGTGCCGAATAGCCTCCGGGACCCCACGCTCATCGAGGCCAGCGACGGCGAGACCGCCGAAGGTGCGCTGGTCGACGAAACGAAGCTGCGGACCACCGTCGACGAAGGTGAATCGGGCATGCAGGTGCCGCTGGTCGGGGGCCGCCGGGTCGGCGACGAGAAGCTGCCCACTCATCCCGAGGTGGATCAGGAGTGCCTCGGTGGCACGATCGCCAGCGGCGTCGGCGAGGGCGAGCCAGAGGTACTTGCCGCGGCGCTCGACCCGCACCACGCACCGGTCACGCAGTCGCGCCACGAGGTCGACCGGCCCGGGCAGGTGCCGGCGGCTCACCCGTGCCCCGAAGAGCGTCACGTCAGCGATGCGCCGTCCGGCAACGTGCTCGGACAGGCCCCTGCGGACCACCTCCACCTCGGGCAGTTCAGGCATACCGGTCAGCGCAGGTCGGGCAGGGGTGCGGTGCCGCGCTCGTCACCGTGCCGCTCGCGCAGCCGCTCCCAGGCCTGAGCCGCGGCCTGCTGCTCGGCGTCCTTCTTCGTCCGCCCCGTGCCATGACCGCAGTCCTCGCCGGCGACAACTGCCCGGGCGGTGAAGGTCTTAGCATGGTCCGGCCCGGAGTGCGCCAGAAGGTACTCCGGGATACCGAGGTCGTGTTGGGAGGTCAGCTCCTGGAGGCTGGTCTTCCAGTCCAGGCCAGCACCCAGGGTCAGCGATGCTGACAGCAGCGGGTCGAGGAGATGGTGGACCAGGGCGGCCCCTGCGACGACACCGCCACCGAGGTGGACCGCGCCGATGACCGCCTCGGTGGCGTCGGCGAGGATCGAGTCCTTGTCCCGCCCGCCGGTCGACTCCTCGCCACGACCGAGGAAGAGGTAGTCACCCAGGCCGAGGGTCCGGGCCACGTCAGCCAGCGCGCGCATGTTGACCACAGCAGCCCGCAGCTTGGCGAGCTGGCCCTCGGCGAGGTCCGGGTGGGCCCGGTAGAGGTGGTCGGTGACGACGAGTCCGAGCACGCTGTCACCGAGGAACTCGAGGCGTTCGTTGTGCGGCAGGCCACCGTGCTCGTAGGCGTAGGAGCGATGTGTCAGGGCGCGGCGGAGCAACCCGGGTTCGACCCGGCCGCCGGTCACCTCGTCAAGATATTCGGCGAGTTCGGCGACCGTGCGTGGAGGTATCGACCCCGGTGAGTTCGACGCCGACGGGCTCGAACTCAGTGACCCAGAGCGCGGTCCCCGGTCCCGCTCCGCCGACATACCGCCAGCACTCAGCCCTGGTGCTCGGTGCGCTCGGCGCTGGGGTAACGCCGACCCTTGTAGCGCCCGCACGACGGGCAGGCCAGGTGTGCCTGCTTGGGCGCCTTACACACCTGACACGTGGTCAACCCCACCTCGGTGGCCTTCCAGTTGGCCCGGCGGGAGCGGGTGTTGGAGCGCGACATCTTCCGCTTCGGAACGGCCACGGTCAGTCCTCATCTTTCCTGTGGGCGGTGTCCGACGACACCGCGAGTGCGGTGAGCGCCGACCACCTCGGGTCGATCACGTCATGGTGGTGCCCCGGGTCGTCCACGAGTCGCACCCCGCATTGGGAGCACAGACCCGGGCATGAGGGAGCACACACCGGTTGGAACGGAAGCGCAGGCACCACCGCGTCCCGGAGCGCCGGTTCGAGGTCGATCAGTCCGTCCTCGACCCGCAACTCCTCTTCTGCTTCCTCGTCCCCCACGCTGGCGTGGTGGGCCAGGCGGTCGGTGTAGCCGTACAGCTCCTGGAATGTCACGTCGATCTCGACGGCGACCGGGTCCAGACAGCGTACGCACATACCCGTCCCGATGGCCCGGACCGAACCACTGACGAGCACGCCTTCGACGACGGACTCCAGGCGAACGTCGACGCGAAGGGGCTCCCCCTGCGGAACGGCCAGCACGACAGTGCCGAAGTCGGCGGGCGCCTCAATGGTGCGCGTCAACTCGACCATCGAGCCGGGTCGCCGGCCAACCTCCTTGGTGTCGAGCACCAAGGAGGACCGGGGGTCGAGTGCAGTCATGGTCCTGGGGTTCATCGTCGGTAGGCGGCGTATCCCCCGGAGCGGGGGCACACCGGCGCACAAGGCTACCCGGTGCCCAGCATCACTCCCAAACTGGGGACATCACTCCCCAACTGGAGCCCGGCGCAGGCGCCGCGTGCCCGGCCGTCCTCAGGAGGTGCCCCGCAGGGCGGCGACGAGAGCATCGCGCACGACGTCGGGAACCAGACCGGTCACGTCACCGCCATATCGGGCCACCTCCTTGACCAGGCTGCTCGAAATGTGCGCGAGGGCAGGGTCACCGGGCAAGAAGATGGTCTCGACGCCGGTGAGGTGCCGGTTCATCAGTGCCATGGGCAACTCGTAGTCGACGTCGGTGCTGCCACGAACCCCCTTGACGATGACCTCGGCCCCGACGTCCTCACAGACATCGACGAGCAGGCGCCCGGCGAACGCCTCGACCCGCACCCTCCCGCTGATCAGACCGGCCTGCGCCAGGCTGGCCTCGATCAGAGAGATCCGGTGCTCGACGTCGAAGACGCCCTGCTTGGCCGGATTGTGCAGGACCGCAACGATGACCTCGTCATACAGTGCGGTAGCTCTTGCGATGACGTCGAGATGCCCGTGGGTGACCGGGTCGTAGGAGCCGGGGCACAGGGCACGTCGGATGAGCTGGGTCACGGGCGTGACCCTACTGCGAACCACAGGGTGCTCTCCCCATAGCGTTTCGCCCGCGCCGGGTTCAGGCCCTGGGGCCAGGTCGGTTCCCCTGAGCGGGTGGCCCGTTCGACGACGACATCGGCCTGCGGGGTCAGCCAGCCACCGGCAACAAGCTGCGCCAGGATGCCCGCCAGTGCCGGCTCGGGCAGGTCGTAAGGCGGATCGAGCACGACGAGGTCGTATGCCGGGTGCCCCTCGGCGGCCAGCACCTGCGCCACACTCGCGGTCAGCACGGAGACTGAAGGCAATGCCAGGTCGAGGGCGTTGGCGCGGATGAGGGCGGCGGCTCGACGGTCATTTTCGACGAAGGTCACCGCGGCAGCGCCACGGCTGGCCGCCTCGAGCCCGAGGGCACCCGAACCGGCGAAAAGGTCGAGGACCCGGGCGCCGCGCACGGCATCTCGCGCCTCGAGTGCGTTGAAGAGCGCCGCCCGCACCTTCTCGCTCGTGGGCCGGGTCCGGCTGCCCGTCGGGGTGCGCAGGGCACGGCCCCCCGCAGTACCCGCGACGATTCGGGTCATCAGCCACGCTCCAGCCAGGCAGTCTGCTCCTCGTCGACCCGGTCGGCCAGAGCGGCTGCGAGCCCCGGCTGCCGCTCCAGCCAGGGGTCGTCGGCGACGAGCTCAAGGGCGTCCTCGCGAGCGTCGGCGATGAGCTTCTCGTCCTGCAGTACGTGCAGGAAGCGCAGTTGGGAACGGTGACCGTGCTGGGCCGCACCGAGGATGTCGCCCTCACGCCGTTGCCGCAGGTCGAGGCGAGCCAGCTCGAAGCCATCGCTCGTTCCGGCGACCGCCTCGAGTCGCTCGCCGACAAGGGCCGACTCGGTCCCGCTGACGAGCAGGCACAACCCGGGCAGCCCGCCCCGGCCCACCCGGCCGCGCAACTGGTGCAACTGGGAGATACCGAAACGGTCGGCGTCCAGGACCACCATGACGCTCGCTGTCGGCACATCGACCCCGACCTCGATGACCGTTGTCGAGACCAGGACGTCGATCTCGCCGTCGGCGAAGGCGCGCATCGTGGCCTCCTTCTCCTCTGTGGGCAGTCGCCCGTGCAAGGGTTCGATCCGCAGACCGGCCAGAGCCGGGGTCGATCGCAGAGTCTCGAGGGTGTCGACGACGCTGTGCATGGGCCGAGGGGGCGGCTGGTCCGGACTGGGCTGACCACCGCTCAGCTCGCCCCTGCCGGGCGCGACACCACCGCCACTCTCGCTCCCGACCAGGTCGGATGCCTGGTCTGGGACCAGAATGTCGGCCCCGTCGAGATCGTCGGCGTCCTCGTCGTCGCCGCCGATCCGGGGGCAGACGACATACACCTGCCGGCCGAGGGCCACCTCCTCGGCCACCCGTTCCCAGGTGCGCCCGAACCACGGTTTCCACTCCGGCACGACGTGGCTCGTGATCGGGGCCCGGCCAGCAGGCAGCTCGGTCAGGGTGGAGGTCTCCAGGTCGCCGAAGACCGTCATCGCCACGGTCCGCGGGATGGGGGTGGCGGTCATGACGAGCACGTGCGGAGCCTGACCCTTGCCGCGCAACACGTCACGCTGCTCGACCCCGAAGCGGTGCTGCTCATCGACGACGACGAGGGCCAGGTCGGCGAAAGTGACCTGCTCCTGGATGAGTGCATGGGTGCCGATGACGATCCCGGCGCGCCCGCTCGCCGCCTCGAGGAGTGGTTCCCGGCGTTGGGACGCGCTCTGGCTGCCCGTCAGCAACGCGACCCGAGTCGCCTGTTCGGCTCCCGAGAGCATTCCTTCCTGGGCCAGGTCGCCGAGCAGGGTCGTGATCGAGCGATGGTGCTGCTGGGCGAGCACCTCCGTGGGGGCGAGCAGCGCGGCTTGCCCGCCGGCGTCGACCACCGCGAGCATGGCCCGAAGCGCGACGAGGGTCTTGCCCGAACCAACCTCGCCCTGCAGCAGCCGGTGCATCGGCACCGGCTGGGCCAGGTCGGCGGCGATCTGCGCACCGACGGAGGACTGGCCCGCGGTGAGCTCGAAGGACAGCCGGGCGTCGAAGGTGTCGAGTAGGCCGCCGGCACGCGGCATTCGAGGCAGTGTGCGGTCACTGGCCTGTCGGGCCCGGCGCTGGGCGAGGGCGAGCTGGAGGACGAGGGCCTCCTCGTAGGCCATCCGGTGTTTGCCGAGCTCGACCTGGGTGAGGCTGTCGGGGACGTGGATGGCGCGCAGTGCATCCATGCGCCCGAGCAGTCCGCGCTTTTCCCGGATCGGTGCCGGCAAGGGGTCGGGCAGGTCGTCGATGGTGTCGATGACCTGGCGCACGCACTGACTCACCGTCCAGGTGTGCAACGTGCCGACCTGTCGGTAGACCGGGATGAGCTCCCGCGCGGCTGCGGTGTCGTACTCCTCGAGGAGGGTGTAGCCCGGATGCGTGAGCTGCCAGCGCCGCCGGCCCTGCCACACCCGGGAGCCGACCGTCCCGGCGAAGATTGCCCGGGTGCCGGGCACGAGCTGGCGCTGGTGGCCGCGGGCATCGAAGAAGGTCGCCTCGATCTCGTGTCGTCCGTCGCTGAGGACCGCGGTGAGCATCGTGCCGCGCCGGGTGCTCATCGCGCGGGTGCTCACCGAACGCACTTCGGCGACGGCGACGAGGTACTGGTTTTCCGCCAGGTTGCCCAGGTCAGCCTCCCGGGTGCGGTACCGGCGAGGCCAGAAGTCGAGCAGGTCAGCCACCGTCTCGATGCCGCGGGAGGTGCGGAAGCGACCGGCAAGCTGGGCGTTGAGGATGCTCTTCAGTGGTGTGGCAGGGGTGGGCACACTTATTCGACCCCCACCAGGAGTGGGTAGTGCGGCTGGCCACCGTCGATCACCTCGACCTGGGCGCCGGGCCAGCCGCGGTGGACATGATGGCGCACCGCATCGACGAGGCCGGGCGGGACCTGGTCGCCGACGACGAGGGAGACCAACTCGCCACCGGCATTGAGGAGCCGGTCGAGCACCTGCGTGGCCACCACGACGAGGTCGTCACCAACGATGACGATGTCGCCGCCGACGATCCCCAGTGCGTCCCCGGGGTGACAATGCCCACCTGAGGTCAGTGCTTCCTTCGAGGCGATCGTCACAGCGCCGTGCGCTGTTCCGGTGACTGCCGCGGTCATCGAGACGACGTTGTGGTGCACTGACAGCGTCGGGTCGAACACCGCCATCGCCGCAAGCCCCTGAACCGCGGTGCGAGCAGGGATGACATGGACCTGCTGACCGTCGTTCGTCGCGGCCGCCGCAGCCGCCTCCGCGGCCATGACGGTGTCCTTGTCGTTGGGCAGGAGGAGCACGACCGGGGCTGAGGTGCCCCGGACGGCGTCGAGGAGCTGGCCGGCCGAAGCCCGTCGACCCGGGCCGGAGATCACCGTCTGTGCGCCGGCAGCAGCCATGAGAACAGCGATGCCGGGACCAGCCGCGCAGGCCACGACCCCAACCCGGTCGGGTGTGCGGTCCCTCCGGTCCCGTATCGCAGCCACCTGCTCAGCGAAGTGAGTCACCGCGATCCGGTGTGGCCGACCAGCGATGATGCCCGCCTCTATGGCGGCGCCGACGTCATCGACGTGGACGTGGACGTTCCAGACGTCCGGGCCGCCCACGACCAGGAGGGAGTCCCCCAGAGGAGCCAAGGTGGCTCGCAGGGTTTGCACGGCGCTCTCGTCGGTGCCTTCGAGGAGATACATGACCTCGAAGGCAGGACCAGTGACTTCGCGGGGTGCCCGGTCCAGCGCATCATCGAACTCACTGCGCTGTCGCTGGACAGGGGCCTCCTGGCCCACCTGCGAGGATCCGGCCGGACGCTCGGCACGGGACCATCCCACCCGGCGGCCGTCCTGGTCACCGGAGACGACCCTCTCGGCACGCACATCCCACTCCCCCAGGACGACCCGGTGCAGGGCTTCGAGCATGAGGACACAGCCCGCACCGCCCGCGTCGACTACTCCGGCGGCAGCGAGGGCGGGCAGCTGCTCAGGGGTGCGCAACAGCGCCTCGCCAGCGGACCTCGCGGCCGCATGGACCACACCGGCCAGGTCAGCGCCGCCGTCGGCGGCCTCACGAGCTCCGCGCGAGGCAGCATCGGCGACGGTGAGGATGGTCCCCTCGACGGGCTCGGCGACTCCGAGCCGGGCCAAGGCGGCGCCCCGCTCGCACATTGCGGCGACATCGTCGGCGGCGAGCACGTCGAGGTCCCTCTCGACGACGACATCACGGATCCCCCGGATGATCTGCGACAGGATCACCCCTGAGTTGCCCCGCGCACTGAGCAGGACAGCCCGGCCAACCGCCTCTGCCTCCTGCCGCAGGGTCCGAGACGTCTCGCCCGTTGATGTTCCGCCTGTGGATGTCGCGCCCGTGCCGGCATCGTGCTCCTGTGCAACGGCGTCGAGGGCGGCGTCCAGAGTGAGGTAGAGGTTGGTGCCGGTGTCTCCGTCGGGAACCGGGTACACGTTGAGATCGTCGATCTCCCTGCGCCGAGCCGCGAAGGCCGCCCGGGTAAGCAAGGCCCAGGCACGCACGTCAGCAGCGGTCAGGACGTCGAGCACCACCTGAGGGTATCGGCCCGCGCCGGCATCGGCACGGAACACCTCGCTCTTCCGCTGTCCTTCGCCTCTCGCTGTCCCGCTGTTCCCCTCAAGCCCTCCGGTCCGTTGCGGGGGTAACGGGAGCGGCACGAGGGGTGCCCGTTGCCGTGGGCAGCACGTGTGCTTGGGCAGTTTGGAGAGCAGGGTCTCCTCGGCTACGCTTGAGCGGTTGCGCACCGGCGTCGCTGGCCGTCAGGTGGCCGTGCGTGCGCTGACCGACCACCTCACGTCAAGGAGTTCACCCGTGGCTGCCACCTGCGATGTCTGCGGCAAGGGCCCTGGCTTCGGCCACAGTATCTCGCACTCGCACCGCCGCACCAAGCGTCGCTGGAACCCCAACATCCAGCGCGTCAAGGTCCTCGTCGGTGACGCGGGAGTGACCCCAACCCACCTCAACGTCTGCACCTCCTGCCTCAAGGCGGGCAAGGTCAAGCGCTGACCGCATCCGTCACGCGCTGACCCGCATCGCTGTTGCGATCGGTCGGCGTTCAGAGCGGCCGGCCCTGTGTGGGCCGGCCGCTCTGGCGCTCTCCGGCCGCTCTCGCGCTCTCCGGCCGTTCTCGCGCTCTCCGGCCGTTCTCGCGCTCTCCGGCCGTTCTCGCACTCCGGGATGGCCCTCTCAGCCGGCGAAGTGGTCCCAGCCGGTCACCTCCGGGACGGCACCGTCGAGGGTCACCCGTGGCCCGGCGGCTCCCGCGGGCACGACTCGTCCGATGACCCGCCAGGGGGTCCGATCGTCCTGTGGCACCCGCGCTGGCGGGAAGGTCGCGAGCAGGCAGTGCTCCTCTCCGCCGGAGAGGACTTGCCGCAGACCCTCCACACTCCCCAGCGCGATCCCGAGGGGGCCGGACCGGACCTCTGCGCGCAGCGCCGCGCCGTCGAGGGTGATCTCCACCCCGGAGGCCACGGCCACCCGGCCGGCGTCCCGGACCAGCCCGTCCGAGACGTCGATGAGCGAGGTTGCACCTGAATCGGCCGCCAGCGGCCCGGACTCGTAGGGCGGACGCGCGGCTGTTCGATGGGTCCACTGCAGCACCGAGCGAGCCCGGTCCAGTGCCGAGGAGTCGGCCGTGAGCGCAGGTGGAAGGACGCCCTCGGCATACAGCCATAGCCCGCCCCCCGACCAGCCGAGGGTTCCGCACACGGCGACGACGTCTCCGACTCGAGCACCGGAGCGCAACACCGGCTCCCGCCCCTGCAGGTCCCCGAATGCCGTCACCGTGACCAGGAGTGCACCGTGGGGAGCCGAGGACAGGTCGCCGCCGACAACACTCACCGAGGCTTCTGCCGCGGCGTCGCCGATCCCGAGGGCGAGGTCCTCTAGCCACGCCATCTGCGTCATCGGATCGGCAGCCACCGCCACGACCAGGCCGGTGCATCGGGCTCCCATCGCTGCGACGTCGGCGATGTTCTGCGCGACCACCTTGTGCCCGACGTCGGAGCCACTGGACCAGTCGTCTCGCCAGTCGCGGCCACGAACCATGGAGTCGGTCGTCACCACGGTCCTGGACCCGGTCATCACCACGGCGGCGTCATCGCCGGGAGCGACGAGCACCTCTGGTCCCGCGTGCAGGAATGGCAGGATCCGGGCGAGGATCGCTTCCTCGCTCAGGTCTGCCAGTCGCTGGCGCTGCACTGTGTTCTCCCTCGGTTGGCTCTCCCTTGGTCCGGGTCCGTCCGCACGGTAGCGTCTGGAGACGACAGGCGACACTCCCGACACAGCGAGGTGCAGCACCGTGGTCCAGGCATACATCCTCATCCAGACCGAGGTGGGACGGGCGGCTACGGTCGCCCAGGAGGTCGGTGCGCTCAGCGGCGTCGCCTACGCCGAAGACGTCACCGGGCCCTATGACGTGATCGCCCGGGTCGAAGCGAACGATGTCGACGAGCTCGGCCGGCTCGTCATCGCCAAGGTCCAGGACGTCGAGGGGATCACCCGCACGCTCACCTGCACCGTGGTCCACGTCTAAGGCTACCGACCCTGATCAGGGCGATCGCATCCTCCGCGGCCGTCGGAGTCGCCGCCCTGGCACTGTGCGTGGGGTGCTCGGGCGTGGTCGAGGTTGTGGCCGCACCGCAGGCGTCCGGTCCGGCGTGCCGGGCTGCAGTCGCGGCATACCCCCGACAAGTCGGCGGTATGGCGCAGGTCGCCGTCACCGCCGGCACCGCAGCGGGCGCCTGGGGGAACCCGGCCGTCATCGCTCGGTGTGGGGTGCCAGCGCTGGCACCGACTGCGACACCATGCATCGAGGTCGACGGGATCGGCTGGATCCCGCAGGACCTCTCCGACGGCACTCGCCTGACCACGTTCGGCACCGATCCAGCCTTGGAGGTCCTCGTCCCGGCCGCCCACGGGCCGGCTCCGCTGCTCCTGCCCGCGTTCGACGCGGCGGCCATGGCGCTGCCCCGCAACGGGCTGGAGTGCCGCTGACCGGAGACGTCGCCGGTCAGCGCAGTCCGAGCCGGCGCTTCAGTGCCAAGGCGATGAGCTCCTCAACGAGAGCGGGGTAGGGGGTCCCGGTCGCTGCCCACATCCGCGGGAACATCGAGCTCGGCGTGAAGCCAGGCATCGTGTTGACCTCGTTGACGATCACTTCGCCGTCGTCGGTGAGGAAGAAGTCGACCCGGGCGAGGCCCTCGCAACCGGCGGCGTCGAAGGCCCGGGCGGCCATCGCCCGGATCCGGTCCGACAGCTCGGCCGGCAGGTCCGCTGGGGTGTCGAGTCGGACGTTATCGGGGGCAAGGTACTTTGCCTCGAAGTCATAGAACTCGTGGCCCCGGACGATGACACACTCCCCCAGGACACTCGTACGCGGCGGGTCGGTGCCGGGGCCCTCGAGGACTCCGCACTCGATCTCCCGGCCGGGCACGCCCTGCTCGATGATGACCTTGGGGTCGTGCTGGCGCGCGACCTCGACCGCGGTCTCGAGCTCGGCAGAGGAGGCCACCTTGGTGATGCCCATGGACGAGCCCGCCCGCGCCGGTTTGACGAAAACCGGCAGCACCAGTGCCGCTGCCGGAGCCAGTGCAGCCGCTCGGTCCCGCCGCCACGCCTTGTCGGTGATGACCACGTAGGGGGTGACCGGCAGACCGGCCGCAGCCAGGACCACCTTCATCGTCTGCTTGTCCATCATCGTCGCAGAGGCGGTGACCCCTGAGCCCACATACCGGACATCGGCGAGATCGAGCATCCCCTGGATGGTCCCATCCTCGCCGAACGGCCCATGCAGCAACGGGAAGACGACATCCACCTCACCGAGGCTGCGCGGAGGCTGACCGACCTCGTGGACGATGAACCGTTTGTCCGTCGCACTCGTCGGGACGATGACGCTCGCGCCGGCCGGGTCGACCTGTGGGCGGTGGGTGCTGGTGAGCCGGAAGCGTTCGGGGTCATCGGGAGCGAGCACCCAGTGCCCGTCCCGGGCGATCCCCACGGGGACCACGTCGTAGCGGGTCCGGTCCAGGGCCTGGAGCACGCTGGCAGCCGTGGCGCACGAGACCTCGTGTTCGGAGGATCTGCCTCCGAACACCAGGGCAACCCTCGTCCTGGATGCAGGCGAGGAACTGTCGGTGGAATTCATCTCGACGAGACTAACCGCCGGTGCGCCACCGTGACGGGGGCGGCACGCGGAACACCGGCGGTCCAGACCGCAGGCCGATCAGCGGAATGCAGCGACCCCGGTGAGGGCCTGCCCGATGACGAGGGTGTGCATCTCGACCGTCCCCTCATAGGTGAGCACAGACTCGAGGTTATTCGCGTGCCGCATCACGGGGAACTCACCGCTGACCCCGTTGGCGCCCAGGATCGTCCGGGCGGTGCGGCAGATCTCGATGGACTTGGAGATGTTGTTGTACTTGCCCACGCTGACCTGCTCCGGGCGCAGCCCGACGTCGTCCTTGACCCTGCCGAGGTGCAGCGCCAGGAGCAACCCGAGCTGGAGTTCGGTGGACATCGACGCCAGCTTGGCCTGGGTGAGCTGGAAAGCCGCAAGTGGCTTGTCGAACTGGGTGCGTTCCATCGAGTACCGGCGAGCAGCCTCGAGAGAGGAGCGAGCTGCCCCCAAGGACCCCCAGAGGATGCCGTAGCGGGCCTCGGACAGGCACGACAGTGGCCCTTTGAGTCCGCGCACCTGCGGGAACATCGCGTCCGCGGGCAGGCGCACATTGTCCAAGGTGAGCTCAGAGGTCACCGACGCCCGCAGCGACATCTTGTGGTGGATCGTGTGAGCTGCGAACCCGGCGGTGCTTGTGGGCACGATGAAGCCTCGTATGCCGCCGTTCTCCTCACCGGCGTTGGCCCAGACCACCGCGACATCGGCGATGGAGCCGTTGGTGATCCACAGCTTCGAGCCGCTGAGCACCCAGTCGTCACCATCCCGACGGGCTCGGGTCTTCATCGAGCCTGGATCCGACCCGTGGTCTGGCTCGGTGAGCCCGAAGCAGCCGATGGTCTCTCCGGAGGCCATCGACGGCAGCCATTGCTCCTTCTGCTCCTCGCTGCCCCACATGTGGATCGCGCCCATGGCCAAGGATCCCTGGACCGAGACCAGCGAGCGGATGCCGGAGTCAGAGGCCTCGAGCTCCACGCACGCCAGCCCGTAGTCCACCGCGGACATTCCCGCGCATCCATACCCATCCAGATGCATCCCGAGCAGGCCGACCTTGCCGAACTCCCGGGCGAGCTCGCGGGCGCTGGGCAGGTCACCGGCCTCGTACCAGTCCATGATGTGCGGCTCGACGAGCTCGTCGCACACTGCCCGGACCGTGGCCCGGATCGCCTTCTCCTCCTCAGTGAGCTGACTGTCGAGGTCGATGATGTCGAGCGGGTTGGCGTTGCTGCTGCGCCGCGGCGCGGTCTTCACGGTCAGGTCACCTCTGTTGGGTCGGGATGGCGGGGGGCCGGGCATACCACTCCCGGACGACGGCGTCGTGCTCGCCGAGGTAGGGCGGCGGCAGATCTCGGCGGGGGGCGTGTGCGGAGTAGGTGATCGGATGCCGCACCTGGGGGGCGAAACCCGCACCGACGGTGAACGTCGGGTCGAGCCCGAGCTCAGCTGCACGCTCGAACGCCGACGCCAGGTCGCCAACCCGAGCAGCGGCGATGTCGGCTGCAAGGAGTCGCTTCTCCCACTGCGCAGCGGAGGCATCGGCGAGTCGCTCCTCCAAGGCTGCCACGAGGTCCTCGCGATGGGTCACCCGGGCGGCATTGCTGACGAACCGAGGGTCGCTGGCCAGCTCGGCGGCGCCCAGGAGCGAGGCCAACCGGCCGAACTGGGCATCCGTACCGCAGGCGACCGCGAGCACCCCGTCGGCACAGTGCAGGGTCTCGTAGGGCGCGATCGAGGGATGCTGGTTGCCCATCCGGCGCGGCGACCGCCCGGTCGTCAGATAGCCGGACGCCTGGTTGACCAGCGAACCGAGCAGGCTGGAGAGCAGATTGACCTCGATGTGCTGCCCGACTCCGTCGATCTCACGGGCACGCAAGGCAGCCAGGATCCCAATCGTGGCGTCCTTGCCGGTGAGCACGTCCACCAGGGCAACGCCGACCTTAGTCGGGTCCCCCTCTGCGGTGCCGGTGATCGACATGAGCCCGCCGAGGGCCTGCACGACGAAGTCGTAGCCGGGCAGGTCCGCCCCGCCCGCAGAGCCCATCCCGGTGATGGAGCAGTAGACGGCGCGGGGGTTCATCGCCGCCACCGAGGCGTGGTCGAGGCCGAACTTGGCCATCGTTCCGGTCCGGAAGTTCTCGATGATGATGTCGGCGCGTGCAGCCAAGGACCGCGCCACGCTCAGATCCGCAGGCTTAGTCAGGTCCAAGGCGATGCTCAGCTTGGAGCGGTTCACGGACTCGAAGTACGAGCTCGCATGGTCGGTCCACGGCGGGCCCCACGCGCGGGTGTCGTCACCGACACCCGCGCGTTCGATCTTGACGACGGTCGCGCCGAGATCGGCGAGGAACATCGTTGCGTAGGGGCCGGCCAGCACACGGCTGAAGTCGGCGACGAGAACCCCCTCAAGGGGTGCGGTCACGGCGTTCTCCGTCCTGCTCGAGGGGTCGACGAACCCGTGCGGGCGTCGGCCTCTGGTGAGCTCAAGCCTACGGCCTGCTCCTTGGCCTCGGACTCGGTGGTGGTCCGGGTCGCGGCCCCGGTGGGGTGCGCCGCCGTGCTCTTAGCAGCCCTCTTGGCAGGACTCTTGGCAGAGCTCTTGGCGGTTCCCTGCTTCGAGGTTCCCTGCTTGGTGGTTGCCTGCCCAGTGGTTGCCTGCTTGGTGGCGCCCTTCGGGGTGCTCTTGGTGGTGGACGCCCCGCGGGTGCGTGCACTCTGCTCTCGCGGGGAGACCTTCGCGGTGACCGCCTTCTTGGCCGCAGCGGCCGACCTGGCCCGTTTGGCCGGGGCGTGGCCACCGTCCGTGGCCGCCGCCGCACGCTCCTGCGCTGAGGGCGCAGCGGACAGTGAGGGCACCTGGAGGACTCCGTCGATCCGGCGCGGGATCCGCCACGGGTCGCCCTCGCGCAGGGCCTCAGGCAGCCCTGGTCCGCTGATGCCCTGGTAGGCGACCGGCCGGGTGAACCGGTCGAGAGCGGCGGAGCCGACGGAGGTCGCGGACGGAGCCGTGGTCGAGGGCCAGGGTCCGCCGTGCTGCTGCGCCCACGTGGTGGAGACACCGGTCGGCCAGCCGTCGACGACGACCCGTCCGGCCAAGGTGGTCAGCGCACCGACCAGGCCCGGGATCTCGGGGTCCTCTGGCCCATTGGTCATGATGCAAGCGACCAGGCACCCCTGGAGCCGGGCCAGGACCGCGTCGCGGTGCGCATCGTCGTCGTATTCGGCGACCACGATGACCGGGCCGAAGCACTCTTCGACCAGGGGTGAGCCGGGCACGAGCTGGTCTGCCTCGGCGGTCATGACGACGGCCGAGACAGACGTGCCGGGGCCGGGGTCGGGGACCACGTGAGCCAGGTGGGCTCCGGCAGCGATGAGCCGGTCGATCCCGGCGACGTATGCCGTCGCGATCCCGGTGGTGAGCATGGGACCGCGCGGTTCGTGGCGCGCCAAGGCGTCGATGATCTCGCCGGTGACGGCTGATCCTCGTGGGGTGAGGATCAGCCCCGGTTTGGTGCAGAACTGGCCCATGCCGAGGGTGAAGGACTGCACCGCGCCGGCGCCGACGGTCGCAGCCCGCGCCGCTGCGGCTTCCCGAGTGACCACGACCGGGTTGATGGTCCCCATCTCGGCATACACCGGGATCCCGATCGGCCGAGTTGCGGCCAGCCCTGCGAGCGCCATGCCGCCACGCTGGGAACCGGTGAACGCGACCGCACGCACCCACGGGTGGACGACGAGGGCGCTGCCGGCGTGGAAGCCGGTGACCCCGCCCAGGGTTCCCTCAGGTGCTCCCGCCTCGCGCAGGGCAGCAACCGCGATGTCGAGGAGCAGGGCGTGCGTGCCCAGGTGCGCGGGATGGCCCTTGACGACGACCGGACACCCGGCGGCCAGGGCGGATCCGGTGTCGTTGCCGAGGGTGCCGAAGGCGAACGGGAAGTTACTCGCGCCGAACACGGCGACCGGCCCCAGCGGGACCCGCATCCGACGCAGGTCCGGCGCGGTGTCGGTGGCGTGGTCGACGACGACGTCGAGGAACCCTCCGTCGCGAGCGACCGCGGCATAGAAGCGGAGCTGGGCCGCACAGCGCAGAACCTCCCCGTCGAGGCGGGCCCGGCCCAGGCCGGTCTCGCGGTCAGCCAGGGCTGCCAGTTCCTCGGCCCGAGCGGTCACGGCGTCGGCGACCGCCTCGAGCCACCCGGCGCGCTGCGCGGGAGGGGTTGTCGCGACGAGGGGCGCGGCATCAAGCGCAGCCGCGACGACGGCATCAACGTCGAGGGGACCACTGACGGCGCTGGTGTGCACGAACTCGCCAGTGAGCGGATCCACACTGCTCTC
>JBDIAO010000017.1:0-45805 GCA_039812375.1 Phycicoccus sp.
ACATCGAGCGCATGAGCGCCCAGGGTGGGTTCCGAGGGAACAAACCCGGCATACGGTAAGTTGAGCCCAACAGGCGCAAGTTTGGTCCGCCCGGTTTGCTCACGGCATACGGACGCCCTAGCTTGAGTGTTCAGTACTCAACCATCCCACAAGGAGAACATCCCCCATGGCCCGTGCAGTCGGAATCGACCTAGGCACCACCAACTCCGCCGTCGCCGTCCTCGAAGGGGGCGAGCCGACGATCATCGCGAACGCCGAAGGGGGCCGCACCACCCCCTCGGTCGTCGCGTTCTCCAAGGGCGGCGAGGTCCTCGTCGGCGAGATCGCCAAGCGCCAGGCAGTGACCAACGCCGAGCGGACCATCCGCTCGGTCAAGCGGCACATGGGCTCGGACTGGAAGACTGATGAGATCGACGGCAAGCGCTACACCGCCCAGGAGATCAGCGCTCGGATTCTGCAGAAGCTCAAGCGGGATGCAGAGTCCTACCTCGGTGAGTCCGTCACCGACGCGGTCATCACCGTGCCGGCATACTTCGACGACGCCGAGCGGCAGGCGACCAAGGAGGCCGGCGAGATTGCCGGCCTGAACGTCCTGCGCATCGTCAACGAGCCGACCGCCGCTGCGCTTGCCTACGGCCTGGACAAGGGGAAGGAGGACGAACTCATCCTTGTCTTCGACCTCGGCGGCGGCACCTTCGACGTCTCCCTGCTCGAAGTCGGCAAGGACCCCGAGGACGGTTTCTCCACGATCCAGGTCCGGGCCACCAGTGGTGACAACCGGCTCGGTGGGGACGACTGGGACGAGCGGGTGGTCCAGCACCTGATCACCACGGTTAAGAACAACACCGGCGTCGACCTGTCCAAGGACAAGATCGCCATGCAGCGTCTGCGCGATGCCTCCGAGCAGGCGAAGAAGGAGCTGTCCAGCGCGAGCAGCACCACCATCTCGCTGCAGTACCTCTCGATGAGCGCCAATGGCCCAATCCACCTCGACGAGACCCTCACCCGGGCGCAATTCGAGCAGATGACCAAGGACCTGCTCGATCGGTGTAAGCAGCCCTTCCAGACCGTCATCAAGGACGCCGGCATCTCGCTCTCTGAGATCCACCATGTCGTCCTCGTCGGCGGCTCGACCCGGATGCCCGCGGTCAGCGAACTGGTCAAGCAGCTCACCGCCGGCCAGGAGCCGAACAAGGGGGTCAACCCCGACGAGGTTGTCGCGCTCGGCGCATCACTGCAGGCAGGCGTCCTCAAGGGTGAGCGCAAGGACGTCCTTCTCATTGACGTCACCCCGCTGTCCCTGGGCATCGAGACCAAGGGCGGGCTGTTCACCAAGCTCATCGAGCGCAACACCGCCATCCCGACCAAGCGCTCCGAGGTCTTCTCCACCGCCGAGGACAACCAACCCTCGGTACTCATCCAGGTCTTCCAGGGTGAGCGTGAGATCGCCCAGCAGAACAAGGGCCTGGGCACCTTCGAGCTCTCCGGGATCGCACCGGCTCCGCGGGGGGTGCCGCAGATCGAGGTGACCTTCGACATCGACGCCAACGGGATCGTCAACGTCTCAGCCAAGGACCGCGGTACCGGCAAGGAGCAGAAGATCACCATCTCGGGCGGCTCCGCGCTGTCCAAGGAGGAGATCGAGCGCATGGTCAAGGACGCCGAGGCACACGCCGAGGAGGACCGCAAGCGTCGCGAGGAGACCGAGGCCCGCAACCTCGGCGAGTCGCTCGTCTTCTCCACCGAGAAGTTCCTCGCTGAGTCCGGGGACAAGGTCGACGCTGAGCTGCGCAAGCCGGTCGACGAGGCGCTGGTCGCTCTCAAGGACGCGATCAAGCCCGACTCGGGGGCGAGCACCGAGGACATCAACGCCAAGGTGAACACTCTCAACGAGGCCTCACAGAAGATGGGGGCAGCCATGTATGCCGCCTCGGCCGATCACGGGGAGGGTGCCGGTCACGCCGGCAGTGGGACCGGTCATGGCGGCGGCAGCACCGGCGGCGAGCACACCTCGGGTGCTACGGCCGATGGTGACGACGACATCGTCGACGCCGAGGTCGTCGACGACGACGAGGGGAAGAAGTGACCCACCCCCACAACCACCCCCACCCCCCGCACCCTGGCGGTGCGGCCTCAGCCGAGCCCGGTGGGTTCGACGAGTTCGACCACGCTCCAACGGGCACGAGTGGCTCAGCAGGCACGAGTGACTCAACCGGTGTGCGGGACGACGCGGTGAACACCGAGGCGGTCAACGAGGGGGTGGCCCCGGTGCACTCCGCGGCCACCCCTGGGAGCCCCGCTGGGGACAGTGCACCACCAGCGGTGCCGGCACCGGCTGCTGCACCGGAGCCAGCGGCACCGGCCGCTGCGCCGGAGCCGCCGGCACCGGCCGCTGCGGCCGGTGCGGGGGAGGTCCACCCGGACACCGCGTTGGCGGCCGAGCGGCTGGCCGACCTGCTCCGCCTGCAGGCGGAGTATGTCAACTACAAGCGACGTGTTGACCGCGACCGTGCCTTGGTCCAGGAGCGGGCCGTGCGTGATGTCTTGGAGACTCTGCTGCCGGTGCTCGATGACATTCACGCGGCCCGCGAGCACGGGGACCTCACCGACGGGCCGTTCGCAGCGATCGCAGACAAGCTCGAGTCGACGCTCGGCAAATACGGACTGGAACGCTTCGGAGCCAAAGGTGAAGTGTTCGACCCGATGCTCCACGAGGCGCTGATGCACCAGCCGTGGCCGGCGGAAGATGCCGACCTGCCGGTCGATGCTGAGTCGACGACGGTGACCATGGTCCTCCAGCCTGGCTACCGGGCTGGCGTGACTGTCATCCGACCCGCTCGGGTTGCCGTCGCCGACCCCGCCTGACTCATTAACCCTGCGCAGTCGAGAGGAGGTACCCATGGCCAGCCAGGACTGGTTCGAGAAGGACTTCTACGCGATCCTCGGTGTCCCGCAGGACGCGGATCCTGCCGCGATCAAGAAGGCCTATCGGAAGCTCGCCCGCAGGTACCACCCGGACAAGAACCCCGGGGATGCTGCGGCCGAGCAGCGGTTCAAGGATGTCGGTGAGGCCAACTCGGTGCTTTCCGACCCCGCGCAGCGCCAGGAGTACGACGCCATCCGGCAGATGGCTCGCGGCGGCGCCCGGTTCACCGCTGGCGGCCCCGGTGGGACCGGCGGGTTCGAGGACATCTTCTCGGCCTTCGGTGGCGGCGGCGGCGGCCAACGAGTCCGCTTCTCCTCCGGCGGCTCCCCCTTCGGGGGTGCCCGCGGCGGTGGGGGCCGAGGCGGGGAGCAGGACCTCAACGACATCCTCGGCCAGATGTTCGGTGGCGCTGCAGGCGGGTACGGCGGTGGCCAACCATGGGGCGAGCCTGGCGGATACGGCGCCACCCGGGGGCCTCGCCGGGGTCAAGACGTCCACGCCTCGACGACGCTGTCGTTCCGGGACGCGGTCGAGGGCGCAACGGTGACTCTGCAGACCGCCCAGGGGCGCAAGATCACCACCCGGATCCCGGCCGGGGTGCGGGACGGGCAGAAGATCAGGCTGCGGGGGAAGGGCGACCCGGGCGACCCCGGTGGTGCGCACGGGGACCTCATCCTCGCAGTGGCCGTGACCCCGCACCCGGTGTTCGGGCACACGGGGGACAACCTCACCGTGAACTTGCCGGTCACCTTCGCCGAGGCAACGCTCGGCGCAACCGTCCAGGTGCCGACCTTCCACGAGCCTGAGGGGTCGGTCCGGGTGCGCATCGCCCCGGGCACACCCTCCGGGCGGGTCTTGCGGATCAAGGGCCACGGTGTCCGTCATCGGGACGGCACCCACGGCGACCTGCTCGCTACAGTCGTCGTCGTCGTGCCCACGACCCTCAGCGACCAGGCGCGAGCTGCCGTGGAGACCCTGGCGAACCAGACCCCAGGCAACCCACGCGAGGCACTCTTCGCCCGGGCCGGGGAGTGATGTTGCCATGGCCGTTCGCGGCACCTTCCCCGGGCTCGGTCCCGACGACGACACCCCCGTCTACGTGATCTCCGTTGCTGCCCGGCTCACCGGGATGCACGCTCAGACCCTGCGTCAGTACGACCGCCTCGGGCTGGTGACCCCCTCACGCACCCACGGCGGCGGCCGGCGCTACTCCGCACGAGACGTAACCGTGCTCCGGGAGATCCAACGACTCTCCCAAGAGGAAGGGGTCTCCCTGGCCGGGGTCGCCCGGATCCTGGAGTTGGAGAACGATGTGCTCGTATTGCGCGCGCGCGTCGCGCAACTCACTGCGGAGGTCGAGCATCTGCGGGCGTCGGGCGGGTCCGGGTCGAGATTGTTCTCGGTGTCCTCGACCGGGGAGACGTATGCCGTGCGTCTCGGCGAGCGCCCGCGCCACCCTCGCTCCCAGGCGCTCGTCCTGTGGCACCCAACCCGTTGACGACCCCGCCGCCGTGCGCACCGTCCGATTCTCGGCCTGATCCGAGAATGGCCCAGACGCGCCGGGCACGCTGGCCTGGTAGCACCATCTGAGAGTCAGAGACACCACGTGTGGCGTGGCGGGCCACGAGCCGACAACTGCATGAGTGAGCCGACTGCCTCGCCAACGCCGGGGTGCGACCGGACACGTGACGTCTTGGTCTTCCGCGTGGTCGTCTTGGTCTGCCGCGTGGCCGGCCGTATGCCGTCCCGGTCCGCGGATCCTGTCCTCCTGTCGACGAATCGGCCAATAGGCCGATTCGTCGACAGTCCTCGGGTGTCGAGCAATCAGCCTGACCGGTAATGACCAGCCACGGGGGCAGCGCGGCGGGCGCGACGTGCATGTTTGTCGCACCAACTCCGTGTCCAGACACCCCTTGTGCCGTGGGAGCTGCATGTTTGTCGCACCAACTCCGTGTCCAGACACCCCTTGTGCCGTGGGAGCTGCATGTTTGTCGCACCAACTCCGTCACCGTGCGCACGGCGCGGGGGGATGGTAGGCACCTGCGGCTGGACCAGGCCGGACCCCCAGTGTCGCGGGCCGTTCCTCACTGAGACATCGCGTCGACCCCGGTTACCGGGCCTCGACGGAGAGATAACTCACAGCGACAAGAGTTGAGTGGAATGCACTCAACTCTAATGCTGTTGCCTCGATGACCGCCTGACTGGCCCTACCAACCCGAGGAGACCCTCGCATGGAGCTCAAGCCGACCAACAAGGTGGCCGAAGCACTCGCCCTCGCCCAGCGAGCGGCGCACAGCACCGGTCACCCCGAGATCACTCCTGACCACCTCACCAGTGCCCTCATCCAGCTCGACACCCCCCAGGCGGATGCCCTCCTCCAGGCCGCCGGGACCGGAGCCGGACACGTCCTCGGTCAGGCCGACGCGCGCCTGCGGGCCCTACCGACGACGAGCGGAGCGACCCAAGCGCCCAGCGTGGGGCGAGAGGCGCTGGCGGTCCTCCAGCACGCAGACACGCTCATGCGGGCCAAGGGCGACACGTACCTCGCTCTCGACCTGCTCCTGCTCGCGCTCGCTGAGACCGGCCATCTCGCTGCGGTCGGCAAGCGTGGAGCCAAGGACATGGAGGCCGCCATCGACACCCGCCGTGCGGGCCGGAAGGTGAGCAGCGAGACTCCGGCCGAGGGTGGCGAGAGCCTGGAGAAATACGGTACCGACCTGACGGCCGTCGCCCGTGACGGCAAGCTCGACCCGGTCATCGGGCGCGACGCCGAGATCCGCCGGGTCGTGCAGGTCCTGTCCCGGCGCACCAAGAACAACCCGGTCCTCATCGGTGAGCCGGGCGTGGGCAAGACCGCGGTCGTCGAGGGTCTGGCCCAGCGGATCGTCGACCACGACGTGCCCGAGTCCCTGCGTGACAAGCGACTCATCTCCCTCGACCTGGGGGCGATGGTGGCCGGTGCGAAGTATCGGGGTGAGTTCGAAGAGCGCCTCAAGGCCGTCCTCGAGGAGATCAAGGCCAGCGACGGGCAGATTGTCACCTTCATCGACGAACTGCATACCGTCGTTGGTGCTGGAGCCACCGGCGAGGGCGCCATGGATGCCGGCAACATGCTCAAGCCCATGCTCGCCCGTGGCGAGTTGCGCCTGGTGGGTGCGACCACCCTCGATGAGTACCGCGAGCACATCGAGAAGGACCCCGCGCTGGAACGCCGCTTCCAGCAGGTCTTCGTCGGTGAGCCCAGTGTCGAGGACACTATCGCCATCCTGCGCGGGCTCAAAGAGCGCTACGAGGCGCACCACAAGGTCGAGATCGAAGACTCGGCTCTGGTCGCCGCGGCGAGTCTGTCCGACCGCTACATCAGCGGCCGGCAGTTGCCGGACAAGGCCATCGACCTCGTCGACGAGGCTGCCTCCCGGCTGCGGATGGAGATCGACTCCAGCCCGGTGGAGATCGACGAACTCCGGCGGGCCGTCGACCGGTTGAAGATGGAGGAGCTCCACCTGGCCAAAGAGACCGACCAGGCCTCACTGGCCCGGCTCGAGAAGCTGCGCGCCGACCTTGCGGAGAAGGCCGAGGAACTCGCCGGCCTCACCGCCCGGTGGGAGGCCGAGAAGTCCGGACTCAACCGCGTCGGGGAGCTGCGGGCCAGCCTCGACGACCTGCGCACCCGAGCAGACCGGTTGCAGCGCGAGGGCGACTACGAGAACGCCTCCCGCCTGCTCTACGGGGAGATCCCGGCGCTGGAGAAGGAGCTCGCGGCAGCCGCCGAGGACGAAGTCGCCCGCAGCCACGACCTCATGGTCAAAGAGCGGGTCGGGCCCGATGACATCGCCCAGGTCATCTCCTCCTGGACCGGTATCCCCGCGGGGCGTTTGCTTCAGGGGGAGACCGAGAAGCTGCTCTCGATGGAGTCGATCATCGGCTCTCGGCTCATCGGCCAGGTTGCTGCCGTCCAGGCCGTCTCCGACGCGGTTCGACGAGCCCGGGCCGGTTTGTCCGACCCCAATCGCCCCACGGGCAGCTTCCTTTTCCTCGGCCCGACCGGCGTCGGCAAGACCGAGCTCGCCAAGTCGCTCGCCGACTTCCTCTTCGACGACGAGCGCGCCATGGTGCGGATCGACATGTCCGAGTACTCCGAGCGGCACTCCGTCGCCCGGCTCATCGGCGCCCCACCCGGCTACATCGGTTACGAAGAGGGTGGCCAACTCACCGAGGCGGTGCGCCGCCGGCCCTACTGCGTCGTCTTGCTGGACGAGGTCGAGAAAGCCCACCCGGAGACTTTCGACATTCTGTTGCAGGTGCTCGACGACGGCCGGCTCACCGACGGCCAGGGCCGCACCGTGGACTTCCGCAACGTCATCCTCGTCATGACGAGCAACCTTGGCTCGCATTTCCTCATTGATCCGACGCTCGACACGAGCGCCAAGCGGGATGCGGTCATGGCCGCGGTCCGGGCTGCGTTCAAGCCGGAGTTTCTCAACCGTCTTGACGAGGTCGTCGTCTTCGACGCGCTCACCCGGGACGAGCTCGGCGCGATCGTCAACCTGCAGGTGCGCGAGATGGCCAGCCGGCTCCGTGACCGCCGGATCACCCTCGAGGTGACTGACGCGGCACGCGACTGGCTCGCGCAGACAGGCTACGACCCGGCATACGGCGCTCGACCGCTGCGCCGCCTGGTGCAGAAGGAGATCGGCGACCGGCTTGCCCGCGCGGTTCTTGCCGGACAGATCCTCGACGGCGATGAGGTCTCGGTGGACGTCGATCCCGGCGCCGGGGGACTCACCCTGGTCTGAGCGGCGTTCCGAGCACGCCTGACTCTGCGCTGGAGCCCCCGCGGATAGGGTGATCCGTATGCTGCGTCGCACCGTCCTTGCCAGTGCGCTCACCACCGCGGCCCTCGTCTTCGCCGGCTGCACATCCAGCGGTCCAGCTGAGCAGAGCGCAGGACCCAGCGCCGCTGAGCTCCTGGCCGCTGCCAGGAAGACGTTCGACGCCGCCAGCTCGGTCTCGATCGTCCTGACCAGCGAGGGCGTGCCGGCAGGGGTCAGTGGGGTCACCGGCACCACCGGCAAGGCTGTCATCAGTGCCACCGAGCCGAAGTTCGACGGTCAGGTGACGGGAACCTTCGGTGGCGTCACCGGCAATATCGCGGTGCGTGCGATCGGTGAGAAGGTGTGGGCCAAGCTCTTCACCGAGACCTTCGAGCCGTTCGACCTCGCCTCCGTGGGTGCCCCGAACCCGGCCCGGTTCTTCGATCCAGCCCACGGACTGTCCGCGCTGCTCACCGACACACAGAAGCCGGCCCTGGGTGAGTGGGCGCGGGTCGACAAGGACGTCGTCCGCCAGGTCAGCGGCACCCTGTCCGGAGCCCGAGTCAAGGAGCTCCTGGTCCTCGGTGAGGACACGGCCACGTTCTCGGTCACCTACGGCATCACCGAGTCCTCGCATGTGCTGCGGACGGTGTCTCTGACTGGACCGTTCTATGGCACAGCCACGTCGACCTATGACATCGTGCTCGCAGATTACGGTGTCCCCGTTGAGATCTCCGCACCCTAGAGCTCTGCTCGCGACTGCCTCGATCGCTGTCGCACTCGCCGCCGCGGACACCTATGTCGTCGTGCTCGCGCTGACCGACATGATGGCTGGGGTCGGACTCGGGGTCGACGCCCTGCAAAAGGCCACCCCGATCATCTCCGGTTTCCTCCTCGGGTATGTCGCCGTGTTGCCCCTCATCGGCAGGCTCGCCGACCTCGTCGACCGGCAGAAGGTCCTCCTGGGCTGCCTCGCCGTCTTCGTCGTGGGGTCGTCCATCACCGCCCTGGCCGTCGAACTACCGGTCCTCGTCGCCGGCCGGATCATCCAAGGCGTGGGCGGCGGCGGGCTCGTCCCCGCGACCCTGGCCATCGTCGCTGCCCTGTGGCCGGCAGAGCGGCGGGGGCTGCCGTTGGGCGTTGTCGGCGCCGTCCAGGAACTCGGCTCGGTCCTCGGGCCTCTTCTGGGTGCCTTCGTCCTCGCCGTCGCGACCTGGCGGATGATCTTCTGGCTCAATGCCGCGGCAGGCCTCGTTCTGGCGATCGCGGTCACCGCGAGCGGTGGCGTGCAGCTGCGCCGGCCCAGGCCCGCCGCACTGCTGCTCACTCTGCTCGCGGTCGCCTCGTGCGGGCTTGCCCTCGCCGCACCGGATGCTCTGGTCACGAGCGTGGTGCTGGGGGTGCCGTTCGTCCCCTTCGGCGATGCCACCTCTGCACTGGCTACGCCCATCGGCGCCCTGGCCGCCATCCTCGCTGCGGCGGCACTCGCCGTGGGCGCCAGGGCGCTGCTGCCGGTGCTGCGCCGGGTGGACCTCGTCGGTGCGCTCCTCGTCGGTGGCGCGCTGGGCAGCGTCATCCTCACCTTCGCCGCCGCAGACCCGGCCCGGGAGGTTGTCGGGCCCCTCGGGTTCGCGCTGCTGCCGCTGGCCGGAATCCTGCTGATTCTCTATGCCGTCCACCACCGCCGGGCGGCAACCCCCCTGATCCCGCGTGGCCTGGTGCACGGACGCGTGCTCTGGGCCCTGCTCGTCTCGGCGTGTACCGGGGTCGCCCTCGTGGCCATCGTCGTCGACATCCCGCTGTTGGCCCGGCTGGTGCACACCTCGAGCCAGACCGAGGCGGCCCTGGTCCTGGTGCGGTTCCTCGTGGCCGTCCCGGTCGGAGCACTCCTTGGTGGTTGGTCCCTACGCTGGATCGGTGATGGGGTGGCGACGTCCCTCGGGTTGTTCCTGAACGCGATCGCTTTGGCTCTCATGACGGGCTGGGGGCAGGGAGCGTTCACGACGGCGGTCTCGACCGTGGTCCTCGCGCTCGCTGGTGCCGGACTCGGGCTCGCGCTCGCCCCGGTGAACAACGCCGCGCTGGCCGCGGCCCCACCCGCGGAGCACGGAGCTGTCAGCTCGCTCGTCGTCGTCGCCCGGATGGTCGGGATGGTGGTTGGGCTCGCTTTGCTCACTGCCGCTGGATTGCACCAGTACTACCGGGAGGTTGCTGCCCTGCCCAGTCGCACTGATCCTTCCGCGCTCATCGGTGCGGCAGTGGTCCAGGTGCACTGGGTCTTCCGCGGAGCCGCAATAGCGTCGGTACTCGGTGCCCTGGCCGCGCTCACCCTCGGGGTTCGGCCTCGCCGCGAGAACGGCGCGATGAACGGGACTCGGCTCGAGCCCCCGGTGCGGATGACGTGAGGTGCTCCAGAAGTGAGGAGGTCACCGCGTCGGTCGCCTCGTAGGGGAGCATGTGGCCTAAACCGGGGAACTCGGTGAACCGGGCTCCGGGGATCTGCTCAGCAAGGCGCCGCCCCCACGCCACCGGGGTCAGCCGGTCCCGGGTGCCGACGAGGACGTGGGTTGGGACGTCGACGAAGTGGGCGAGCGAGGTCAACTCGTCGTGGTCGGCGATGGCGTGGAAGTACCGGCCGATCGTCGGCATCTTCGTGTGCTGAATCATCCGCACCGCCTCGACGACGTCTTCCTTTCGGGCCCCGTCGCCGAAGAGCATCCTTCCCTCGACTGCGACCGGGACGAGCGGGCCGGGCGCGATGCCCGGGGCCCGGGTCGCGATCGCCATGACGAGGCCCTCGAGCGGGATCGGCCGGCGTCCGGCCACTGAGGCTGCCGTGGAGACCAGGGTGACCCCGCGCACCCGGGCCTTGAGCTCGGTGTGGAACTGACCGGCATACGCCATGACCGTCATCCCGCCCATGCTGTGTCCCCCGAGGACGAGGGGGCCCTCCGGGGCCAGCGCCCGGATCACTGCGTCGAGGTCCCGGGCGAGTTCCCGCACGGACACCTCGGCCTCGTCGCCCATCGTGGAGTCGCCGTGTCCGCGGTGGTCATAGGCGACGATCCGCACCGCGTGCGTAGCGTGCAAGGCCTCAATCACCGGACGCCACGCGGCCCGGGTCAGGGTCCAGCCGTGGGCGAGGACCAGGGTGGGCAGGCTCGGGTCGACGGGGCCGGGCGGGAGGTGTTCTTGGGCGAGCAACAGCGCACCCCCACCGGCGGGGATGGTCACGGTCTGCGGCACCGGGATCGACTTCATGGCCTGTCCTCGGCGATCTCGACCACGACAGGAGCGTGGTCGCTGGCCCCTTTGCCCTTGCGCTCCTCCCGGTCGATCCTCGCCGCGAGCACCCGTCCGGCGACATCGGGGGAGGCCAGGACGAAGTCGATACGCATTCCCTGCCGCTTGGGGAACCGCAACTGGGTGTAGTCCCAGTAGGTGTAGACCCCGGGTCCGGGCGTGTGCGGGCGCGCAACGTCGACGAAGCCGGCGTCGAGGAAGGCGGTGAAGGCCGCCCGCTCCCGAGGGCTGACGTGACTCTTGTCCGCGTAGTACTCCACCGACCACACGTCCTCGTCGAAGGGTGCGATGTTCCAGTCCCCGCACAGCACTGTGGGCCCTGCCGCCATCCAGCCGACCGCGTCGGCGTGCAACGCCTTCAGCCAGGCAATCTTGTAGTCCATGTGCGGATCTTCGAGCTGGCGACCGTTGGGGATATAGAGCGACCAGATCCGGATGCCGCCCACGGTGGCCCCGATCGCCCGGGCCTCGGACGTAGCTGGGTCGCCCCAGCCGGGGTCGCCGTCGAAGCCCACGGTCACGTCGCTCAGACCCCGCCGGCTGAGGATGGCCACGCCGTTCCACTGGTTGAGCCCGTAGTGGGCAACCTCATAGCCCAGTGCCTCAAGTCGCTCGCGCGGGAACTGGTCGTCCCGGGCCTTGGACTCCTGTAGGGCCAGGACGTCGACGTCGTTGCGGGTCAGCCACGCACCGACACGGTCGATGCGGGCCCGGATCGAGTTCACGTTCCAGGTGGCCAGTCGCACACCCCAACGTTACCGGTCGGTATGCCGGCTTGGCTGTGCCTCGGGTCACGTCGCCCCCGTGGGCATAGGGTTCATGGGCATGACACGCACCGCACTGGTCACCGGGGCCTCGTCCGGGATCGGGCGCGAGTTCGCTCGCCAGCTCGCGGCAACCGGCCACAACCTGGTCCTCGTGGCCCGGGACAGGGATCGGCTGGGGGCCCTGGCCGGTGAGCTCGAGGCGACTCACGAGGTCTCGGCCGAGGTCATCGTGGCCGACCTGAGCGACCGAGCTGCCACCGAGATGGTCTGCCAGCGGCTCGCCGACCCGCACCGCCCGGTCGACGTGCTCGTCAACAACGCCGGGTTCGGGCTCAAGGCGGCCTTCCTCGACAACGACGTCGAGGACGAAGAAGCCGGACTGGACGTCATGGTGCGAGCTGTTCTGCTCACCTGCCACGCCGCGGGCCGGGCGATGCGGGCCCGAGGTTACGGCCGAATCATCAACGTCAGTTCGGTGGCCGGGTTCATCACGAGCGGGACATACTCGGCGGAGAAGGCGTTCGTCACCGTCCTCACCGAGAGCCTGGCGACCCAGCTCACCGGAACGGGGGTCAGTGTGACCGCGGTGTGTCCAGGCTTCACCCACACCGAGTTCCACGAACGGGCCGACCTGCCGATGCAGTGGCTGCCGCAGTGGGCCTGGCTCTCGGCGCGGGAGGTCGTCCGCACTGCTCTGGCGGACAATGCCTCCGGCAGGGTCATCTCCGTGCCCGGCTTGCAGTGGAAGGCCGTCACGGCACTGGTGCGGGCCGTGCCCCGTCCGCTGCTGCGCACGCCGTTGGTGAGCAGCCGGCACCGCCGGGTCTGACCGGAGCGACCCATCACGAGGGCAGGCGGCATACTGGGCGATCGTGACCGACATCGCCGCCGACCGTGCCCGCCTCCTGCAGATCATCAAGGCCAAGGCCATCGTGCACGGCGCAGTCACCCTCTCCAGTGGGGCAGAAGCGGACTACTACGTCGACCTGCGCCGGATCACCCTCGACGGTGAGGCCGCCCCACTTGTGGGCCGGGTGATGCGCGAGCTCACCGCCGACCTCGACTACGCCGCCGTGGGTGGCCTGACTCTGGGTGCCGACCCGGTTGCGACGGCCATGCTGCACGCAGCCGCGACGTCCGGGCAGCGACTCGACGCGTTCGTCGTCCGCAAGGCGGGCAAGGCACACGGGTTGCAGCAGCGGATCGAGGGTCCGTCCATCGCCGGCCGGCGGGTCCTTGTCGTCGAGGACACCTCGACGACGGGCGCATCACCCCTCGAGGCTGTGCGGGCGGCCCGGGAGGGTGGGGCCACCGTCGTTGCCGTGGCGACCATCGCGGACCGGGCCACCGGGGCCGCGCGGGTCTTCGCCGACGCGGGGCTGGAATACCGGCATGCCTACTCGCTGCATGACCTGGGCCTGGCCTGACCTGACCTGGGCCTGGCGCCTACAGTGCCTGTCCGGACGCGGCCCTAGAATCGACGCCAGCGCTCGCCGACACCGGGAGTCCCCATGAAGATCGCGCTCATCGTTGCCCTGGTCCGGGTCGACGTCGGCCAGCGGGACTCTGCGATCCCTCCACCCTCCTCGTATGCCGGCTGGGCGCATCCGGTGACGGGCGACCCTGACCACCGCATACGGCATACCGCCCCATCTGCCCCATCCGCCTGAGCCCTTCGAAGGAACATCATGTCTGACGGAACCGCCGCCGTCCCCGTCCCGCTGACCCCACCCGAGCAGTCACTGACCCTGGAGGCTCCGCCGGCGCCGGCCCGAGTCGTGGAGACCCAGGCGCCACGGATGGCCCCTCAGGTGGCCACGGAGGCGATCCCGGGACTGGACGCCCGGGTCGACGCCTTCATGGACTCCCTGACCAAGGTGGCGCCGAAGAGTCCGGAGTTCGCCAAGCAGGCAGACAACGTGCGGACCATGGGGGATGCTGACATCCGACGCGCCGCCGAGACGAGTAACCGGCTCCTGAGCAAGCCCGTCAAGGCGCTCAAGGAGGGCGGTCTCGCTGAGGGATCGGCCGTCGGCACCACGCTGCTGGAGTTGCGCCGCACCGTCGAGGACCTTGACCCCAGCCAGGTCACCGGTGGGCGCAAGATCCTCGGCATCATCCCCTGGGGGGACAGGGTCGGAGACTACTTCCGGCGCTACCAGAGCGCGCAGACCCACCTCGACGGCATCTTGCACGCGCTGCGCAACGGTCAGGACGAGCTGACCAAGGACAACGTCGCACTCAACCTGGAGAAGACGAACCTGTGGGCGACGATGGGTCGGCTCAACCAGTACGTCTACATCGCCGAGAAGCTCGACGCGAAGGTTAGTGCCAGAATCGCCGAGATCGAGCTCGCAGACGCCGAGACCGCCAAGGCGCTGCAGCAGGACGTGCTGTTCTATGTCCGGCAGAAGCACCAGGACTTGCTCACCCAGCTCGCCGTGTCGATCCAGAGCTACCTGGCTATCGACGTCATCATCAAGAACAACATCGAGCTCATCAAGGGTGTCGACCGTGCGTCGACGACCACCGTCTCGGCGCTGCGCACCGCCGTCATCGTCGCTCAGGCCCTGGGCAACCAAAAGCTCGTCCTGGAGCAGATCAGCGCCCTGAACACGACGACCAGCGGGATGATCCAGCGCACGTCCGAGATGCTGCGGGAGAACTCGGCCGCCATCCAGGAGCAGGCAGCCTCCTCGACTCTGGGTATGGCCGAGCTGCAGGCAGCCTTCCAGAACATCTACGCGACGATGGACTCCATCGACGAGTTCAAGATCAAAGCACTGGACTCGATGGCCCAGACCATCGGGGTGCTTGAGTCCGAGGTCGAGAAGTCCAAGGACTACCTCAAGCGGGTCCACGACCAGGATGCCCGTGGCAGCCAGACCATCGATTTCCACCAGTCCTGACCGGCGCCGGACGGGCTGTGCTGAGGACGGGGTCGAGCGCACGATGGGGTTGCGAGACTGGTGGCGTCGGCAGGTCGGCGACGATCGACCAGCCGGTACCGGTGTGCCCGCACCCCCAGGGGAGCCGGAGATCCTCGGCTCCCTGCAACAAGTGGCGGCGATGCTCGACGACGGTGCGGTCTCCGGTCTGGTGCGCAGCCGGGTGCGGCGGATCGACCGACTCATCCGGCAGATTCTGCCCCGACTGCCCAGCCTCGGGTTCGGCTCCCAGGACGCGTATGCCGTCGTCGCGACGGCAACGAGCTATCTGCCCGAGTCGCTCGGCGCCTATCTGCGGCTGCCCCGCGAGTGGGCCGACTCGCGCCCGATCGACAATGGCCGGACGGCGCTCATGGTGCTCATCGACCAGCTCGAGTTGCTCGGCGCGACGATGGAGAAGATGCTCGACGCTGCAGTTCGTGCGGACGCTACTGCGCTCATTGCGCACGGACGGTTCCTCGAGGCCAAGTTCGGTGCGGACAGTTCAGGAGGTGCCCTCGACATGGACCGGCCCGGTACTGGTGGTGCCGGCCGGGTTGGGACGGGGAACTCGCCCGGTCCGACCGGGTCGGCGCCGGTGCGTGAGCCGACCGCCGGTGGCAACGAACTGGATCTGGGATGAGCGCGAGGATGGAGCTGACATCATGACCGACCCGGGAGCTAGGCGGGGGATGCTCGCGAAGGCGTTGGCAGGGCTCGTCGAAGCCGGGGTCGTCGCTGGCGTCCCCGAGGATCTCGCGCGCGCTGAGGGCGATGCGCTTGCGGCAACGGTTGCCGAGTCAGCCACCGGTGCCTGGGTGGACTGGGCGCGGGAGACCGGTGGCGACCGCAGCGCACTCGACTTCACGACTGCGGCCTCGCGGGGTCGGCGCTGGCGGTCCGCTCCGACTGCCGAACTGGATGCGCTGCTTCTGGCCGGTCGTCCCGAGGCAAGTGGGTATGCCGCTGCCCTAGCTGAAGTGGCGACCGCGGCGGCCACCCTCGGGCAACCCACTTCGCGGGCTGCGGGCAACGCTGCCACTGCCGCCGCCGCCCAACTGTCCGCTCTGACCCCCCGCCCCACGATTTCGGGATCATCCCGAAATCGTGGTGACATCCCGGAAGGTTTCCGGGGTGTCGACACTGTTTCGGGGTCACCCCGAAAAGGTGAGGGCACCGGGGAGGCGGTGCGGGAGCTCTGGGCCGAGGTCATCGGGCAACTTGACGAGGTGCGGCGTCGCCTCGTCCGGACCGCAGCGGACACCGGACGGGTCACCCCCGAGCTGGGCCCGGACCTCGGGCGGGGCGTTGACCTCGCGCGGGGCGTTGACCTCGGGCGCGGCCTTGATCTCGACCCGGCCGCCGACCCGTTCTCTCCGGGCGCATTCGGAGACCTCACCGACAAGGATCGGGCCAGCCGCATGCCGGACTCACGTGCGGCGGACGGTGATCCGTCAGTCCCAGGCTCCTCGGAGCCAACAGATGTGTATGCCGCGACCGCCGTTGCTGCTGCGGTGGCACCGGCCACGCCCCTGCCTGAACCTAAGACCCTGGACGAACTGCTCGCCGAACTCGACGCGCTCGTCGGCCTCGCAGCTGTCAAGGCTGAGATCCACCGCCAGGTCGCGCTCCTCAAGGTCGAGGGCAAGCGGGCAGCAGCCGGCCTGAAGACGCCGACGATCACCCGGCACCTGGTTTTCGTCGGTAACCCCGGGACCGGGAAGACGACGGTCGCCCGGCTCGTCGGTGGCATCTACCGTGCTCTCGGGCTGTTGTCCAAAGGCCAGCTCGTCGAAGTCGACCGGTCCGAACTCGTCGCCGGGTATCTCGGCCAGACGGCGATCAAGACCGCAGAGGTCGTCAAGAGCGCCCAGGGAGGGGTCCTCTTCATCGACGAGGCATACGCCCTGGCTGGGGACCAGTACGGCACCGAGGCCGTCGACACCCTCGTCAAAGAGATGGAGGACAAGCGCGACGATCTCGTCGTCATCGTCGCCGGCTACCCCGTGCCGATGGAGTTCTTCATCGCGCAGAACCCCGGACTGGCAAGTCGCTTCCGGACGACGATCGACTTCGCGGACTACACCGACGACGAACTCGTCGGCATATTCCGCAAGCTCGCCGCCGCCGCCGACTACGACGTCGACGACGCGGTCGAGTCACGCTTCCAGGAACTGCTCGCTGCAGTCGTGCGCGATAGCACCTTTGGCAACGGGCGATACTCACGCAACATTCTCGAGGCTGCCATCGGCCGGCACGCCTGGCGGCTCCGGGATGTCGACGAACCGACCATCGAGCAGCTGCGTACCCTCCTGGCCGAGGATCTCGCGGAGGAGGAGACCCCTGGCCCGGTGCCGTCAGAGCCGGTGCCGCCAGAGCCGGCGCCGCCAGGGCCGCCACAGGAGTCGCGCACCCTCGAGATCGTCGAGGGCGACCCACCACCGACCCCCTCGGAGACTCCATGAGCGCCGCCTCCTCCACACCCCGCGATCCGGCAGCCCAGCCCGCGGCACAGGCCGCTGCCCAGAGCGCGGCACAGACCGCACCCCGAGAGCCCGCGGCGCAGACCCCCGCCACGGCGGTGTCCGCACCCACGCCGGCGTCCACCACCATCGAGGTGGCTGGACCGTCTGCCGAACCCGCCCACCCGCGACGCTCCGTACCTGCCTCGCTCACCCTGCTTCGGCTCGGGGTGAGCATCATCGTCCTGGCTTGGGCGGCACTGACCACCGGGCAACTCATCTTGTCCTGGCAGGCCACCCGGGCAGCCACCGGAGATGTCCAGCAACTCATCCGGACTCAGCAGATCAAGGTCGACTTGTTGCGCGCTGACGCCCTGGCCACCAACGCCTTCCTTGTTGGCGGCTTGGAGCCCAGCACGCAGCGGGCGGCATACGACAACGCGGTCTCCTCGGCGATGACGACCATCACCGCCGCCGCTCGGGCACAACCCGCCGACGGGGCTGTGCTCAGCGAACTGTCCACTCTCGTCGTCAACTACGCCTCGTCGATGGAGCTGGCCCGCGCCAACAACCGGCAGGGCCTGCCCGTCGGGGCCGCCTATTTGTCGGCGGCGAGCTCGCAGCTGCGCGGACGAGGTATGGCACTCGTCGATGCTGCCATCACCGCGAACACGAACCGCTCTAGCGACTCCCTCGCCGACCAGCACCCGATCTGGATCGCCCTGCCCGGGCTCGGCGTCCTGGTCGTGTTGTGGTGGACCAACCGCTGGATCGCGCGGCGGTTCCGGCGGCGGATCAACGTCGGTCTGGCCCTGTGCGCTGGGCTTGTCCTCGCCGTCAGCGCCGCCGCCGTCACGGTGTCGGCTGGCCAGGTGGGCGAGAACGACAACCTGCGCAGCGGCAGCTTCCTCGATGCCCGAGCGGGGTCTGCGGCGCGCAGTTCGGCGAACCTTGCCCGCTCCAATGAAAGCCTGCGGCTCATCGCCCGCGGGTCAGGTGCGGCATACGAGAAGGCATGGGGTGAGGCGAGCACGCAGGTCACTGCGGCCTTACGCCAGCTTCGCTCCCCCGCTGCCTTGACGGCGCAGTGGGAGGGGTATGCCGCCGCACACCGAGCGCTCGTCGCTCTCGACGATGCCGGTGACTGGGATGGCGCGGTTGCCGCAGCCACCGCGACCGGCCCGGACACTGCGACGGCCAAATTCACCGCTTTCGATGACGACCTGGGCGCCCTGGTCACCGACACTGGGCGACGCACGACCGAGGCACTCACCACCGGCAGCTGGGTCTTCCTGCTCCTTGCGGTGGCCGCCTTGCTGTTCGGTGCGATGGCATCGGCCCTGGCTTGGCGCGGTGTGTCGCGGCGGCTCGAGGAGTACTCATGACCCCACGCCCACTTCTCGCTGTCCTCGTCGCAGCCGGGATCGCCCTGACCGCCTGCTCCTCGGTCAGCCCGACCCCACTGCCGCCCACGCCCAGCCCCACTCAGAGCCAGAGCTCGGGCCCGGCTCCGACGCCAGTGACCTGTGACAACGCGACGACGTCGTTCGCACCCGACGGGCCGCTCCCAGCCCCGGGGTCCCTGCCGGCCGGCTCGACGATGGCGGCGATCCGCGAGCGCGGAATGCTCATCGTCGGGGTGTCCGCGGACAGCTATCTCCTGGGCAGCCGCAACCCGCTGACCGGGGTGATCGAGGGCTTCGACATCGACCTGGCCACCGCTATCGGTGAGGCCATCCTCGGCCCCAACCCGCACCTGCAGCTGCGGGTCATCACCGCGGCCCAGCGCATCCCGGTGCTGCAGTCCCACGAGGTCGACATCGTCGTGCGGAACATGACGATGACCTGTGACCGATGGAACAAGATCAACTTCTCCGCCGTCTATTACCAGTCCGGTCAGAAGATCCTCGTCCGCAAGGGCTCCCCGGTCACCGACCTCGCCGGGCTCACCGGGGAGCGGGTGTGCGCCCCCGCCGGCACCACGAGCATGGACAACCTCGTGCGGCTCGCGCCCCAAGCGGTTCCGGTGCCGCGCTCGGGCCACACCGCATGCCTCGTCGCCTTCCAGCAGGGTGAGGTCGACGCGATCACCGGTGACGACACCGTGCTCGCTGGACTCGCCGCCCAGGACCCGTTTGCGGTGGTCCTGCCCGGACCTGCGTTCACCCAGGAACCCTATGGGGTGGGCATCCCGCAGGACCGGGTGGACCTGGCTCGGTTCGTCAACGCCGTGCTCGAGCAGATGCGTGCTGACGGTCGCTGGCAGCGCAGCTACGACCGCTGGTTCGGACGCACGCTCGGTCCGGGCACGCAGCCGATCCCCATCTACGGACGAGCGCCGTGACTGCGGCCCCGGTCGCGCCGGGTCGTCTCGGTGAGCCACTCGATCCGGCCGCTGCGCAGACCTATCTCGGCGAGCTCGACTCGTGGGTGCGGGAGCGGCGAGCCGACCTCGATGAGATCGACGCCCAGGCCCAGGCGAGTCCGGACGGGGCCAGAGTCACCGGCGACCTCACCTTGGCTCTTGCGCTGTGGAAGGCAGTCACCGACAGGCAGCGCATCCTCCTGGCCATCTGGGACAGTGGTCGGGTCGGTCGCACCGAACGCGAGCGGCTGGCCACCCTCATCTGGGGCCGTCTCGACTCGACCTTCGACCCCCGTGGGCTCGCTGGCCCGACTGCGGCCACCTCTCCATCAGCGACGGTCCCCGCGGCGACGACGAGCCTGGCGGTGTCGCTGCCCGAGGCCTGTCGGCTCACTGATGCTTTGGTCCAGCAACTGCGCACCGCGCTTGCCCTCGATCCTGCAGCCGGTGCTTATGCGCTGCGGCTCAAGGCGATCCGAGCCCAGGTCGACCGGCTTCGGGATCAGGCGGCCCTTGAGCCGGGGAGCAGTCAGGCCGCGGTGCGAGGACAAGTCGACGAGATTGCGGCCAGGGCTGAGGATCTGAGCGCGCGGGCATCCCGCGGCGGCGACATCGGCGGCCTCATCGGGCCGCTGGAGAACGAGGCGGCCCGGCTCGAGCGGGACCTGATCGTCGGTGGTGCCCAGAGAAGACAGGCCCGCGGGCAGTACCGCGGTGCGCAGCAGCGACGGGCCGAGCTCGAAACGTTGGGCGCGACGGTGCGGGCCTTGGCCGCTGAGGCCATCGCCCGGGTCAGCCCGGCTCCGCGCCAGGCGGTGCCCGACGTGACCTTGTTGGGTCCGGTGCCCACGGACGTGGCCGGGCTCACGGCATACCGCAGCCGACTCGTTCGGGTCGAGGAAGCCACGAACCTCGCCCGGGTGACCTATGCGGCGGCCCTGGCAGCCCGTACCGACCTGCTTGCCCGGCTCGAGGCTCAGAGCGTTCGTGCGACCGCACTCGGGCTCGGTGGCGACGCCGACATCGTCGCCGCTCAGCACGTGGCCCGTGAGGTCCTCGAGCGTCGACCGACCCCGGTCGACGTCGCCCGGGCACTCGTCGACACACACGACGCGTGGATCCAATGGCGGACAAGTACGCAGATCGGACCAGGACAGCGCGAGCAGGAGGACTCGGCATGAGCGACCAGGCATGCCGCCAGCCGGGGTGCACCGGCACCATCGAGGACGGCTACTGCGACGTTTGCGGTATGCCGCCGACCCCGGACCTGCCATCGCCGTCCCCGACGACGCTGCCGGCGGCCCCACACGAGGACGACGACGCCACCGTCGCCGCCGCACTGGACGCCTCGACGTCGTCGAGTTCTTCAGTGCACCTTGGCTCGGCCGCCTTGGGCTCAGCTCGGGTTGGGACTGCCGCCACCCGCCCGGTGCGCTCGGGATCGGCCCGTCTGCGGAGCGCGCGTCTCGGGGCGGGCCTGACCACCGTCCCTCCCGCGCCGGCCGTGGATGCGGCCAAGGCGGTCATCGCGAACCCAGAGGTCCCCGAGAGCAAGCGGAACTGCGCCTCCTGCGGCTCTCCGGTCGGGCGTGCGGTCGGGGACAGACCCGGACGCACCGAAGGGTTCTGTCCCAAGTGCGGTGCGCAGTTCTCGTTCACCCCCAAGCTGAAACCAGGAGATCTCGTCGCCGGACAGTACGAGGTCGCCGGGGCCATCGCGCACGGCGGACTTGGCTGGATCTATGTCGCCCGCGACCGGAACGTCTCCAATCGCTGGGTCGTCCTCAAAGGCCTGCTCAACTCCGCAGATCCCGACGCCCTCGCCGCCGCGATCGCCGAGCAGCGCTTCCTCGCCCAAGTCGAGCATCCGCTCATCGTCGAGATCTACAACTTCGTCACCCAGGACGAGGCCGGCTACATCGTCATGGAGTATGTCGGTGGAACCTCGCTCAAGCAGGAACTCAAGGCGCGGATGGCCGCCAACGGTGGCGAGTACGACCCGCTGCCGGTAGACCAGGCCCTGGCCTTCATCATCGAGATCCTGCCGGCCTTCCAGTATCTGCACGATCTGGGCCTTGTCTACTGCGACTTCAAGCCGGACAACCTCATCCAGATCGCTGACGGCGTCAAACTCATCGACCTCGGTGGGGTGCGGCATATCGACGACCAGGTCTCGGCCATCTATGGAACGGTGGGCTACCAGGCACCCGAGGTGGGGCAGGTCGGCCCATCGGTAGCCAGCGACATCTGGACCATCGGACGCACCCTGCTGGTCCTGTGCCTGGAGTTCCGCGGCTACCAGAGCACCTACTTGACCTCGCTGCCCGAACCAGCAGGGACGCCGCTGTTTCAAGAGCACGACTCGCTCTATTGGCTCCTGGCCCGGTGCTGTGCCCTGGATCCTGACGACCGGTTCGCCAGTGCCGACGAGCTCCGGGTGCAGGCCCTCGGGGTGTTGCGTGAGGTGGTCGCTGGGCGCACCGGGGGGGTCACTCTCACCTCGGCTGCCTCGACCCTGTTCACTACTCCGACGGTGTCGACGTCTCGAATCGACTGGTCCCAGCTGCCCGGGCTGCGCCCGGATCCGGACGATCCGCAACACTCGTGGCTGTCCGCACTTGCTCCCGGGGAGCCCGCCGACCGGCTGCGTGACCTCGCGAGTGCTCCCGGTGACAGTGCCGAGGTCTGGCTGTCCCGGGGTGCGGAGCACCTGAGGGCAGGGGATCCTGCTGCTGCCAACGCGGACTCGGCCGCTTTGCTCCAGGACGACCCCTGGGACTGGCGTGCTCTGTGGCTTGCTGGTCTGGCCGCGTTTCAGCGAGGGGACTTCCTCGCTGCGCAGACCAGCTTCAACGCCGTCTACCGACAGGTGCCCGGAGAGCTGGCGCCCAAGCTCGCCCTCGCCGTCGCTTGTGAGGCTGCCGGGCAGGGCTCGGTTGCCGAGGGGCTGTATGCCACGTGCGCGGCGACCGACGCGGCATACCTCCCGCCGGCAGCTTTCGGCCTGGCGCGGCTGCGGGCAGCTCGAGGCGACACCACGGGCGCGGTGGCCGCACTCGACCTCGTCCCCCCGACCAGCCGTGGCTACGGAGAGGCTCGGCGCACCCGGGCCGAGGTGCTGCTCGCTGGTGCCGGCGAGGACTTGGACATGCTGCACCAGGCGATGGCCAGCGTCGACTCGGTCCGGATGGACGTCGCGGAGCGTGAGCGCCTGGTCACCCGGATCCTCGGGCGCGCCCTCGACATCGTCACCGTCAAGGGGCCACAGCAGGTCCAGGTGGGGCAGGTGCCGGCGTATCCAGCGGCTCTGCGCGGTGCCCTCGAGCGGTCCTACCGGGCGCTCGCCAAGGAGGCCACGACCCGGGACGAACGGATCGAGCTGGTGAACCGGGCGAACCAGGTCCGGGAATGGAGCCTGACGTGAGTGACTCGTCGTGCCCGGCTTGCGGTGAGGCTGTTGCGGCGGATGCGGCCTTCTGTGAAGCGTGCGGGGCCCAAGTGCTGTCGAACAATCGGCCAAAAGGCCGAATGTCCGACACGGTTGGTCAGGCGGCCGATGGCCAGGACACCGGCCGACAGCAGGGTGGCGGGGTGGAATCAGCCGGTGAAGTCGCCGCCGGTCAGGAGAGCCCCATCAGCACCCCAACGGTGATCGGGGCACCTGCGAGCGCGATCCCACTGCCACCGGTTCCGTGCGCGGAGTGCGGCGGAGCCGTCGGCACCGACGGCTACTGCGAGCGGTGCGGCCTGAAGGCGCCCCGTGCCCGGGACCACTTCCGGGAGCAGCCCGCACCGTGGGTCGCCGGGGTGTGCGACCGCGGGCTCGTCCACGCTCGCAACGAGGACGCCATGGCCTTGTGGGCCGGGGGTGCGCGCGCGGTCCTCGTCGTCTGCGATGGGGTGTCCTCCTCGCTCGACAGCGACGTCGCGGCACTCGCCGCGGCCCGGACCGCCCGGGATGTCTTGCGGGCGCCGTGGCCGCAGGGGGCCGGCACCGCCGAGTCGGCGGATGCTGCTGCAGTGAAGGTCCTGGAGGCTGCTGCGGCAGCCGCCAACGCCGCGGTCGTCGCCGGCACGGCGCCGTCCTCGCCGTCCCCGGCATCGTGCACCTTCGTCGCGGCGGTCATCGAGGGGGCGCTGCTTCGGTATGCCGTGATCGGCGACTCCCGGGCCTACTGGCTACCCGATGCCGGCGAGGCGATCCAGCTCACCCAGGACGATTCGATGGCGACCCTGCTCATGGCCGCAGGCATTCCGCGCGCGCAGGCGGAGGCAGCGCCGCAGGCGCACGCCATCACCAAGTGGCTCGGCAGGGACAGCACCGACATCGTCCCGGTGTGTGGCGTACGCACCCTCGACGGTCCCGGATGGGTTCTGGTCTGCTCGGACGGATTGTGGAACTATGCCAGCGAGGCGGCGACTCTGAGGGCCTTCATCGACCAGGCCGGGGTGCTCGAGCCGTTGGGGGTTGCCCTGGCCCTCCTGGACGTGGCGAAGACTGCGGGCGGTCACGACAACATCACCGTCAGCTTGGCGCGGATCGCCTGACCCGCAGCAGCGGCACGGAGCCGGCCCGGTCCAGGGAACCGGTGCTCCCGTTCCGGCGGCCGGTCGGGTTGAATGGTCGAGGACTGCCCGCCGGGTGTTCCCCGCAGCCGCGGCCACGGCATACCGCACGAGATGCGGCATACGGAACCGAGAGGAGAACGGGAGAGCGATGGCCGACTTCACTGCAACCGTGTACCAGAACGAGTTCCTCCCCGACGGCGGCACCGACGTGCAGGCCATCGTCTCGGTGAGCTGCATCGGTGCCGGGGCGGCTGGCGCCGCCGGCGCTGTCGGGCCCGCCGGTGGGGGAGGAGCCGCCGGCGAGATCATCATCATCGACACCAGTGGATCGATGGGGATGGGGAACCGGATCGCGGCGGCGCGACAGGCGGCCACGGCGGCCCTGGACGAGGTCCTCGACGGCACCTACTTCGCGGTGATCTCCGGGAACGGCGCGGCCTTCCTGGCATACCCGCCCGTGCGCAGCGGCCCCGGCATGGTGGAGATGAACGACGGCACCCGCGCCCAGGCAGCGCGCGCGATCGGCAACCTTCAGGCGGCCGGTGGCACGGTGATCAGCACCTGGCTCGACCTCGCCGGAACCCTCTTCGCGTCGGTGCCGGTCGTCACGCAGCGGCATGCGCTGCTGCTCACCGACGGCGAGAACAACGAACCCGCCCAGGTGCTCGATGCTGCGATCACCCGGGCCAGCGGCTATTACCAGTGCGACTGTCGCGGGGTCGGCACCGACTGGAAGGTCAGCGAGATCCGCCGGATCGCTGAGGCCCTGCTCGGCACGCTCGGGTTCGTCCAGGACCCGGCAACGATGAGTGCGGAGTTCCGTGACATCATGCAGCGCGCCATGGCCCGCGGGGTCCCGGATGTCGAGTTGCGGGTGTGGTCGCCGCAGGGGGCCCAGGTGCTCTTCGTGCGCCAGGTGCTCCCCACGGTGGAGGACCTGACCACTCGGCGCGCGCCGGTCAACGATCTCACCGGGTCCTACCCAACCGGGGCGTGGGCTGACGAGAGCCGGGACTATCACGTGAGCATCCGCCTGCCCGCCAAGGTGATCGGTCAAGAGCAGCTCGCCGCACGGGTCCAGGTGGTCGTGCGCGACGAGGTCAAGGCCCAGGGTCTGGTCAAGGCGAAATGGAGCGGCGACACCGCATTGACGGCACGCATCGACCAGCAGGTGGCGCACTACACCGGTCAGACCGAACTGGCCGCGGTGATCCAGGAGGGCCTGGCTGCCAAGGCCGCTGGGAACGAAGAACTCGCGACGACCAAGCTCGGCCGGGCAGTCCAGCTCGCCGAGCAGACCGGCAACGACGAGGCCACCGCCAAGCTGCGCAAGGTCGTCGACGTCCAGGACGCCGAGACCGGCACGGTCCGTCTCAAGCGAGGCGCCGAGAAGGCCGACGAGATGGCTCTCGACACCGCGTCGACGAAAACCACTCGGGTGCGCAGGTGAGGTGCCCCAACGGCCACGAGTCGGTGGCGACGGACTGGTGCGACACCTGTGGCGAGGCCATGCCGGCCGGTGCCGGCACGGCATCGAGTATGCCGCCCGGTGCACCGGCCAACTCGCGCGAGGGCTCCGGTGCACCTGCCAACCCACTCGAGGGCTCCGGTGAACCGCCGGCCAACCCGCTGGACCCGTCGGGGGCCGGCGCGACGTCCGAAACGGCGGGGGTCCGATGTCCGACGTGCGGCACCGTCTCCGACCCCGGGGCGTTCTTCTGTGAGGTGTGTGGTCATGACTTCACCACCGGCGCGGACCCCACCCACGATGCGGCACCCTCACCGCAGGTGGCCGACGTGGCACCAGCGAAGGAGGGGGTGATCGCGGTGACAGTCGACGACACGGTGGCGCCATCGCAGGGGGATGGTGCAGGTGGCAATCCATCCCCGGATCTGCAGCAGTCATGGGTTGCCGAGATCTGGATCGATCCGGCGTGGTATGCGAGTCAGCGCAGTCCCGACCCGTTGCCCTCACCCGGTCCGCCGATGCTCGTGCCGCTGCGGCACCGCTCGCTGCTCGTGGGCCGGACCTCGCTGAGCCGCGGGATCCACCCCGATGTCGACTGCGGAGTTGACAACGGGGTGAGCCGTCGACACGCCCAGTTGACCACCGACGGGTCGCGGTGGTGGGTCGAGGACCTGCAATCCTCGAACGGCACTTTCGTCGGCGACGCCGTCGGGTCGCTGCCCACCGAGCCACTGCGCCCCGGGACGAAGCGCGAGATCGACGCCGACGACCGGATCTACCTCGGCTCGTGGACCCGGATCGTGCTCCGTCCCGCAGAGGAGGGCGAGGTCTGAGGCGCTGTCGTCCACCAAGTGATGGACAGCGCGATCAACCGGTTCCCGCTCGTGCCCGATTGGTGACTGCGTGACGATAGATGCATGACAGGTGATGCCATCACGGTCCGCGCCCTGACCAAGACCTACGGCGACCACCACGCGGTCGCCGGACTGGACCTCGACATCCACGACGGGGAGATCTTCTCGTTGCTCGGCCCAAACGGTGCCGGAAAGACCACGACGGTCGAGATTCTTGAGGGCTTCCGGGATCGAGACGGCGGCTCGGTCACCGTCCTCGGCGAGGACCCGGGGCGTGCTGGAGCGTCGTGGCGCAACCGGATCGGCGTCGTGTTGCAGAGCGCCACCGGCCTGGATCTGCTCACCCCGCGCGAGGTGCTGCGCTCGACCGCCGGGTTCTACGCAGCCCCCCGTGATGTCGAGGAGGTTATCGCGGCGACCGGGCTGGCCGAGAAGGCCGACGCCCGGGTGGCCGGCCTGTCCGGGGGGCAGCGACGTCGCCTGGACGTCGCCCTGGGCATCGTCGGCCGCCCGGACCTGCTCTTCCTCGACGAACCGACGACCGGCTTCGACCCCCAGGCACGGCGCGACTTCTGGGAGCTCATCCGGTCGCTTAAGGACGAGGGCACGACGATCGTGTTGACGACGCACTACCTCGACGAGGCCGAGGCGCTCGCCGACCGCGTCGGGGTCATCGCCGGTGGCACCCTGCTCGCACTCGACACCCCGGCCCGGATCGGCGGTCGCGAGAGCCAGGACGCCGTGGTGTCCTGGGCCGAGGGCGGCTCCCGACAGGTTGTCACAACACCGACGCCCACCGCCCTGGTCGCTGAGCTGTCCGAGCGTCTTGGGGGTGAGGTTCCCGAGTTGACGGTCACCCGGCCGACCCTCGAGGAAACCTATCTGGCCTTGATCGCTCCGCACGTCGCGAACGGATCGGAGGAGCGATGACCCACGTCCTCTCGGTCGGGTGGAACCGCACCGTCATCGAACTCAAGCAGTACATCCGGGAGAAGGAGTCGGTCTTCTTCTCCTTCTCCTTCCCCATCCTGCTGCTGCTGCTCTTCGCGACGATCTTCGGCGCGCAGTTCACCGGCGACCCGCAGATGAACGCCGCCCGCTTCTTCCTGCCAGGGATGATCGCCGCCGGGGTGTTGCTGACGAGCTTCCAGACGATGGCGATGTCGGTGGCCCTCGAACGGGACGACGGCACGCTCAAACGGCTGCGGGCCACCCCGATGCCGCCTATCGCCTACTTCATCGGCAAGGTCGGCCTGGTGCTCATCACCTCGGTTGCGCAAGTGGCCGTCCTGCTCGCCGTCGCTCGTTTCGGCTACGACGTGCACCTGCCGACCGACGCGACGAGCTGGCTCACCTTCGCCTGGATCTTCTTCCTCGGCGTCGTCGGTGGTGTCGTCCTCGGCATTGCCTGGTCCTCGCTGGCCTCGGCCCGCAGCGCCGGCGCGGTGGTCATCGCCCCCATGCTCGTGCTGCAGTTCATTTCCGGGGTGTACTTCAGCTTCTCCTCGACGCCGCAGTGGCTGCAGCAGATCGCCGCGATCTTCCCGCTGAAGTGGATTGCGCAGGGGATGCGTGGGGTCTTCTACCCGGACTCGATGGCCCACCTGGAAATGGCCGGCAGCTGGGAGTTCGGCCGCACGGCTCTCGTCCTGGCTGCCTGGGCCGTAGGTGGGCTGGTGCTGTGCCTGACAACCTTCAAGTGGTTCAAGCGCGGCACCGTGTGAGGGGGCAGGATCGTGCCCATGGACGCGGTTGCCCCAGGCTCGAGCGCCGCCTTCGCGGACGCCTGGCGCCGGCAGCTGCCCTGGTGGCACCTGACCTTCGGCATCGTCTGGGTCGCCGGGCTGCTCATCACGGTGTTGGGCAGCCCCGGCCGCTTCGGGAAGATCGTCGACATCGGCGGCGTCGTCGCACTCGCCGTGGTCTACGGACTGTTCGGCACTCGCGCCCTGCGGCGTGAGGACCTGCGCCTGGCCGTCACCTACCAGGTGCTCGCCTGGGCGATCCTGCTCGGGCTCCAGCTGAGCAACCCCGTGACCGGCACCTGGATCTTCTACTTCGTGCTCTTCCCGCACATGTGGGCCATGCTCGAGCCGCGCTGGGCGACGCTCGGCACCCTCGTCGCCGTGGGCGCCCTCACCTCGACTCGTTGGTCGACAGCCGCCTTCTCCCCGGACGCGCTCCCGGCCATTGCCATCAGTGCGGTCATCTCGATCGGACTGGCGGTGGCGCTCGGCATGTTCATCCACCGAATCGTCCTCGAGGCCCAGTCCAGAGCCGTCATCGTGGACGAGCTGCGTTCGGCCCAGGCACGGCTTGCCGCGGCCGAGCGTGAGAGCGGCATCCTCCAGGAGCGGGAGCGGCTCTCCCGGGAGATCCACGACACCCTCGCCCAGGGTTTCACCTCAGTGATCACCCTCGCCCGAGCGGTCGACGCCGCCCTGCAGCGTGGTGATGCCGACACCGCCCGTGACCGGCTCGAGTTGCTGCGCACCACGGCGGAGGACAACCTCAGCGAGGCCCGCCTCATCGTCGCCGAGACCACCCCGACCCACCTTCGCTCGCGCACTGTGGCCGAGGCACTCGAGCGCCTCGTGGTCACCCTGGCTGCTGAGACGGGGATCGACGCCCGTTTCGAGGTGATCGGCTCACCGGCTCCGCTGGGCACCACGGTGGAGGTCGTCCTGGTGCGCGCGGCACAGGAGGCCCTGGCGAACGTTCGCCGGCACTCCGGGGCGGCGCACGCCAGAGTGTCCCTGACCTACCGTGACGGCGAGGTCGTCGTGCTGCGGGTATGCGACGACGGGCGAGGCCGGGCCCCGGATGCCGCCACCGGGTTCGGCCTTGACGGCATTCACACTCGGGCCCTCGAGGTCGGGGGGGTTGCCCACGTCGACTCGACACCGGGAGGGGGGACCACGGTGACGGTTCAGGTGCCATGGTGACCCGGGTCCTCATCGTCGACGACCACCCGGTCGTGCGTGCGGGGATGGGCGCGTTGCTCTCCGAGGAGCCCGGGTTGAGCGTCGTCGGGGAGGCGGCCGACGGCGCGCAGTGCCTCACTCTCGTGCCGCGGCTGCACCCGGAGGTGGTCCTCATGGATCTGCGGATGCCGGTGCTCGGCGGGGTGGAGGCCACCCGGGCGGTCCGGGCGCTGCCCGACCCGCCGGAAGTGCTCGTGCTCACCACGTATGACACCGACGCCGACATCGTGCGTGCCGTCGAGGCCGGCGCGCGCGGGTACCTGCTCAAGGATGCCGCCCCGTCGGTCCTTGCCGATGCGATCCGGCGCGCGGCTCGAGGTGAGACGGTCCTGGCGCCGAGTGTGGCAGCCCGTCTGGCGGACCGGCTACGCGCGCCGGCAACCGCCGACCTCACCGCGCGCGAGTTGGACGTGCTCCGCCTGGTCGCCCGGGGCCGGTCTAATGCCGAGATCGGCCGGGCGCTGTTCATCGGCGAGGCCACCGTGAAGACCTATCTGGTTCGGTCCTTCGCCAAGCTCGGGGTCAACGACCGCACCGCCGCCGCCATGGCCGTCCAGCGTCTGGGGCTGTTGGAGCCTCCCGAGGCGCCGTGAGGATGCCGTCGACGTCGAAAACCGAGTGAGGCTACTGGCGTTCCTGGTCGAACGGGACGTCGTCACGCCGGGACGTCGGCTGTGTCGCGGGCGCCGGCTGACCCGCAGCTTGCTCGCCCCCGGACCGGCGGGAACTTGGGGATGCCTCTCGCCGGCCGCGGCGGGTCTCGTGGGTCAGGGTGCCGGCAGCATCCTCGAGGGCCGTGGCCGCTTCGTCGGCGGCCTCGAAGACGACCGGTGTGCCGCTCTTGCGGTGCCGCCACCACTCGAAGACCATGGGCAGAACCGAGAAGGCGACGATCAGCAAGATCGCCGACTCGAGGTGGTCGTGGATGAATTGGATGCCGCCGAGCGACCAGCCGAGCAGGGTCAGTCCGGTCGCCCAGAGCACGGCGCCGACGCCGCTCCAGACGAAGAAGTGCCGGCGGTCCATCCTCGAGACCCCCGCCACGACGGTGACGAAGGTGCGCACGATAGGCACGAACCGGCCGATGACCAGCGCCTTCGCCCCGTGCTTGTCGAAGAAGGCGTGGGTTTGGTCGAAGTACTTCTTCTTCAGGATCCGGCCGTCTCGGTGATAGAGCGGAGCGCCGAGGGCTCGGCCGATCTCGTAGCCGGTGACATTGCCCAGGAAGGCCGCCGCGCTGAGGATGAGGCAGGCGGCCCACAGGCTGACGTGGATGTCGCCGCGGTGGATGAACAGCCCGATCGAGAACAGCAGCGAATCGCCCGGCAGGATGGGGAAGAGCAGGCCGCACTCGACGAAGACGATGAGGACTCCGACCCAGAAGAACTGGGTGCCGAAGCGGTCGAGGAGCCACTGTGGGTCCATCCAGTTCAGGCCCCCGATTGCCGGGACCGCCGCTGCCAGAGTGTGCATCACGGGCCCAAGCGTAGGTGTTCGAACCACAATGGGAGGGTGCCCCGCCGCTGTGGCGGCCCGTCGCACTATTCTGCTCGCGAGACGTGCCCACCTGTGAGGAGCTCCCCATGCCTGCTAGCCCCCTCCGTATCCTCGGCGCGCTCGCCTGCCTCGGGGCACTCGGCCTCGCCGCCTGCGGCGCCCCCGCGTCGGACTCCGCGTCGTCGCCGAGTGCCAGCGGGGGCACAGTCTCGTGCACCAAGGACTCGCTGAAGACCAGGACGGCGGGCAAGCTGACCATCGCCACCGACAAGCCTGCTTATGCGCCGTGGTTCGTCGATGACACACCAAGCAATGGCAAGGGGTACGAGTCGGCTGTGGCTTTCGCCATCGGCAAGCAGCTCGGCTATGCCGCCACCGACGTCGTGTGGATCACCGCGACCTTCACCTCGATCACCTCCCCGGGGGCGAAGCCCTTCGACTTCGCGGTCAACCAGGTCTCGATCACTCCGGAGCGTAAGCAGGCGGTCGACTTCTCCACCGGCTACTACGACGTGCGCCAGGCGGTCGTGACGACCAAGGGGAGCGCGCTCGACGGCAAGACGACAGTGGCTGATCTGGCCGGTGCCAAGCTCGGCGCCCAGGTGGGCACGACCTCCCTTGAGGCGATCAAGAACCAGATCAAGCCCAGTCAGGCACCGTCCGTCTATGACACCAACGACCTGGCCGTCCAGGCCTTGAAGAACAAGCAGATCGACGGGCTCGTCGTCGACCTACCCACGGCGTTCTATGCCGTCGGGGCGCAGCTCGATGACGGTGTCATCGTCGGCCAGCTACCCGCGTCCGGAACCCCGGAGCAGTTCGGCGCAGTCCTCGACAAGGGCTCGGCGCTCACCGCCTGTGTCTCACAAGCGGTCGACGCGCTCCGGGCGGACGGCACGCTGAGCACGCTCGAGGGTGAGTGGCTCAGCAGCCAGGGCGCTCCCGAACTGAAGTGAGCGCCGAGCCCGCGATGTCCTCGTCGGAGTCATCCCGCACTGCCTCAGCGCCGGTCTGGGTGCCGTCGGTGGTGGAGCGTGAGCGGGCGGCATACCGCAGGGCCCGCTCCACGCGGTCGCTGGTGATCTCCGTGGTGAGCACCGTGGTCGTCGCTCTCGTCCTCGTCGTGGCGGTCACCTCGGCCCCTGGATGGCCGGCGGTTCGGCACGCCTACTTCTCCTGGGACAAGGCGGTGTCGTCGTTCCCCGCCGTCCTCGACGGCTTGTGGCTCAACGTGCGGATCATGGTCGTCTGCGGGGTCGTTATTGCGGTCCTGGGCCTGGCCGTCGCGATCGGGCGCACCTTGCGCGGTCCGGTGGCCTTTCCGATCCGGTTGCTGTGCACCGGCTACGTCGACCTCTTCCGGGGGCTGCCGCTGCTGCTGGTCCTGCTCCTGCTCGGCTACGGGATGCCGGCGCTGCGCCTGACCGGGGTCCCGAACAGCCCGCTCTTCTGGGGTGGGGTCGCGATCATCTTGTCCTACACGGCATACGTCGCGGAGGTCTTTCGAGCCGGGATCGAGTCGGTGCACCCCTCCCAGCGTGCGGCGGCGCGCTCCCTGGGACTCACCTATGGCAAGACACTCCGGTTCGTCGTCCTGCCCCAGGCGGTCCGTCGCGTCGTCCCTCCGCTGATGAACGACCTTGTCTCGCTGCAGAAGGACTCCGGGCTGGTCTCCATCCTGGGTGTTGTCGACGCCATCCGGGCCGCCCAGATCGAAACCGCCTCGGACTTCAACTACACCCCGTATGTCGTCGCCGGCTTGCTCTTCATCTGCCTGACTATCCCGATGGCACGGGTGACGGACTGGGTAGCGCGCAAACAGGGGTTCCAGGGTGCCGGAGGCCACCTGTGAGCCTGCTGTCCGTGGAGGGGATCCGCAAGTCGTTCGGGGACAACGTCGTCCTGCGTGAGGTCAACCTGTCCGTCGAGCCTGGGCAGTGTGTCGTCCTGATCGGACCGTCCGGGTCGGGCAAGTCGACGGTGCTGCGCTGCATCAACCTTCTCGAGCGGGTCGATGACGGGCGCATCGTCCTGTCCGGGGACGACATCACTGATCCGCGGGTCAACGCGGACGCGGTTCGGGCTCGGATCGGGATGGTCTTCCAGTCCTACAACCTGTTCCCGCACATGTCGGTCCTCGACAACGTGACCCTGGCGCCGCGCCGGGTGCACGGCATACCCGTGCCCCAGGCCAGGGAGCGTGCACTCGGCATGCTCGAACGCGTCGGGCTGGGCGAGAAGGCTTCGGCGCGCCCGGACGACCTCTCCGGTGGTCAGCAGCAGCGGGTGGCGATCGCTCGTGCCCTGGTCAACTCCCCGACTCTGATGCTGCTCGATGAGGTGACCTCGGCGCTGGATCCCGAGCTCGTCGGGGAGGTGCTCGACCTGTTGCGGGCGCTCAAAGCCGAGGGGATGACGATGGTGCTCAACACCCATGAGATGGGCTTTGCTCGGCAGGTCGCTGACATCGTCTGCTTCTTGCATGACGGGCGGATCCACGAGCAGGGTCCGCCGGCGCAGGTGCTCGGCGACCCGGTTCAGGAACGCACCCGCGAGTTCCTCCGCCGGGTCCATGCCTGACCCGGACCTCGGCGCTGGCCCTGGCGTCGGCGTGGGCGTGGGCGTCGGACCGTGGGCGGGCCCATGGCCGAGCGGCGAGCACTGGGATCCCCAACTCCTCACGTCCGGGGACCGGCGCAACGTCATCGACCGTTACCGCTACTGGCGGCAGGAGGCGATCATCGCGGATCTGGACGCGGACCGGCACCCCTTCCACGTCGCCATCGAGAACTGGGAGCAGGACCGCAACATCGGCTCTATCGTCCGTACTACGAACGCGTTCAATGCGACCGCTTTTCACATCGTTGGGCGGCGCCGCTGGAACCGCCGTGGGGCCATGGTCACCGATCGATACCAGCATGAGGTCCACCACGACTCCGTCGACGCGTTCGTCACCTGGGCGGGTGAGCGGAGCCTGCCACTCATCGGGGTGGACAACCTTCCCGGGTCGGTGCCCCTGGAGCGGTATGCCGTGCCGCGCGTGTGCGTCCTGGTCTTCGGGCAGGAGGGGCCGGGCCTGTCCGAGCCGATGCGAGCGGCGTGCCCCGTCGTGCTGCACATCACCCAGTTCGGTTCGACCCGCTCGATCAACGCAGCCGCAGCCGCTGCCATCGCCATGCACACCTGGGTCAGGCAGCATGCCGTCATCCCCGCAACCGCAACCGCAACCGCAACCGGACCGGATACCGGGGATGGATGACCTGCTCGTCGAGCGGGTGCTCGTCGCGGTCGAGCAGGTCCCGCCGGGACGGGTGGTCTGCTATGGCGACATCGCCGAACTGGTCGGGATCGGACCCCGCCAGGTGGGTGCGGTCATGGCAGCCTGGGGTGAAAACGTCACCTGGTGGCGGGTGACCAACGCTGCGGGTGATCTGCCCGAGCACCTGCGGACCGAGGCCTTCGAGCGCTGGGCGGTGGAGGGGATCTTGCCCAAGTCGAACAGGCGCGGCTGCGACATCAGGCGCTACCGGGCCGACCTGGCCGACCTGGCCGCGGCCTGGCAGCAGGCCGTTGCCGACCTCCCCGGGATAGGGTCGGAAGATGTCGATCCCCGTTGACCTCGCCGCCCTCGCTGAGACCCTGGAAGGATTCGGCACCGGGTATCTGCTGACCAGCGCCCAAGACCAGGTCAAGGCGGTCTCGGTCACCGCGCGGGTCGAGGACGGGGTCGTCGTCATCCCCACCTCGAGCCGGCGTAGCGCCGCGAACCTGGCCGCGAGCCCGGTCGCCACCCTGCTCTTCCCGCCCTTGCGCGAGCGCGGCTACAGCCTGCTCGTCGACGGCACCGCCGAAGCGGTCGAAGAGGGCTTTCGGTTCGTCCCCATGCACGCCATCCTGCACCGGCCGGCCGCAGACGCCGACGAGCCGATCGTCGTTCCCGAGGGGGCCTGCGGCAACGACTGCAAGCACCTCTGAGTGGCGGTCAGCGCCCGTCGCGCCGGCCGAGTTCTTCGGCCGTGGGATAGCGCCCGGCCTGTTCCTGCCCGCTGAGAACGGCGATCTGGTCCATCAGGGCATCGGTGGCCTCGCGCCAGGCGGTCGGATCGTCCTCGCGGCCGGCCCATGGCGTCAGATCCAGCGGAGCCCCGTAGGTGATGCCCACTCGCCCGCGCCGCCACGCCTTCGGGGGGAGGACGACCTCGCGCGTGCCGGTGACCCCGACCGGGATGATGGGCACCCCCAAGGGGAGCGCGACCCGCATGATGCCAGTCCGGCCGCGGTAGAGGCGGCCGTCGGGGGAGCGGGTTCCCTCGGGGAAGATCGCCCACACCCCGCCGGAGCGCAGCAATTCGCGGGCGGCGTCCAGGGCCGGGGCGGCCGAGCCGGCATCCGCGACGTCGACCGGCACCTGACCGATCGCGGTGAGGAACCAGGCGAGCACGCGCGACTTGACCCCCGTGCGGGAGTAGTACTTCGTCTTGGCGATGAAGATGACCTTGCGCGGCACGCCCATCGAGACCCCGACAGGGTCGACGAAGGTCATGTGGTTGGGGGCGAGCACGAAGGGCCCGCTGCGCGGGAGGTTCTCCCGTCCGCTCCACCGCAGTCGCAGATAGAACCGCGCGATCGGTCCGATCAGGACGAACTTGAAGACCCAATACCACACGGTCGCCGATCCTATGCCGATACTGGCGGGCGTTCTTCAGGCCCGCTGCGTCTCCGGCGTCCCCGGTGGAGCGGCACGATGCCGGTCCCGACCAGGCCCGCGACCAGCCCGAACGTCACCGACCAGACGACAACCCACCACAGCGGCCGACCGAGCCACCAGGCGGACGACAGGGGCTCGACGTGCAGACCGAAGCCGCCCAGGGCCATCGAGATACCGATGACCAGGATCATCGCGGTCAGGTGCCACAGATAGAGGGTCACGATCCGTGCGTTGACGGCGATCGTGAAGCGCCACGGCCGCTCCCGGGTCAGCCATCGGGCGAGCACGGGCTCGAGCGCGAGCAGCGGCCCGCCCTGGAGTAGACCGAGGAACCCGAGGGTGACCCGGGTGGGAAAGGAGTTGTTGAGTGTGGCGTTGTCCAGCCCGACCATCGAGCCGCCGAGCCGGCCGCCGAGCCGAGCGCCACGACAGAGCGTTCGCATAGCCACCGCCCGCAGGAAGTCGACAACCCTGTTGCCTGTGGCCAGGGGGTATCGAGAGGGGCTGGCCCCTTGCTTCCGGTGCGGGTGGCAATGGGAGGATCGGCAGTGGAAGCGACCCCCCGACGAGGAGATGCACATGCCCATTGCCACCCCAGAGGTCTATGCCGACATGCTCGACCGGGCCAAGAACGGCTCCTTCGCCTATCCGGCAATCAACGTCTCGTCCTCACAGACTCTCAATGCTGCCCTAAAGGGCTTCGCCGACGCCGGCAGTGACGGCATCATCCAGGTCTCCACCGGCGGCGCCGAGTATTTCTCCGGACCCTCGGTGAAGAACATGGTCACCGGTTCGCTCGCCTTCGCCGCCTTCGCCGAGGAGGTCGCCAAGAACTACCCGGTCAACATCGCGCTGCACACCGACCACTGCCCGAAGAACAAGCTCGACGGCTTCGTCCGCCCGTTGCTCGCCGCGAGCACGGAACGGGTCGCCAGGGGCGGCCTGCCGTATTTCCAGAGCCACATGTGGGATGGCTCGGCCGTGCCGCTGGCCGAGAACCTGGTCATCGCCGAGGAACTCCTCGAGCTGTGCCACGCGGCCAACATCATCCTCGAGATCGAGGTCGGTGTCGTCGGCGGCGAGGAGGACGGAGTCGCCCACGAGATCAACGAGAAGCTCTACTCCACTCCCGAGGACGCCATCGCCACGGCCCGCGCACTCGGCACCGGCGAGAAGGGCTACTACATGACGGCACTGACCTTCGGCAACGTGCACGGCGTCTACAAGCCGGGCAACGTCAAGCTGCGTCCCAAAGTCCTCAAGGCAGCCCAGAAGGCGGTCCACGAAGCGTTCGCCACGAGCAACGACAAGCCCTTCCACCTCGTCTTCCACGGTGGTTCCGGCTCGCTGCCCGAGGAGATCTCGGCGGCAGTCGACTACGGCGTAGTGAAGATGAACGTCGACACCGACACCCAGTACGCCTTCACCCGCCCGGTTGCAAGCTGGATGTACCAGCACTACGACGGCGTGCTCAAGGTCGACGGGGAGGTCGGTAACAAGAAGCAGTACGACCCGCGTGCCTGGGGCAAGGCGGCCGAGGAGGCCATGGCCGCCCGGGTCGTTGAGGCCTGCCAGGACCTCCGCTCGGCGGGCACCCACCAGGGCTGACCACGTCGGCCCCCGGTTCGTGCGGTGACGGCCGAACCGGGGAGCCCCGAACATCGGCGAGCCCCGGACAAAGGAGAGGCCCGGACAAAGGAGAGGCCCGGTCGAGTGGTGAACTCGACCGGGCCTCTTGTTGCCCCCTGCCAGGAGCCACGCCCGAAGGCGTCTGTGTCGCGTCCGGGAGTCCCCTGCCCTTCCAGCCCGACATGACCATTGAACCACCGTCATCACGTCCTAATAGACTCGAAGGTGCCGATGGCACGATGATGCCATCACCCAGCGGAGGGAAGTGACGATGCCGTTTGACGCCGCGCAAGGGCCGCAGCCGCAGCCACCGCCCCCGCCTGGGCTGGATCCGGGTGCCGAGCTGCAGCACTTCCTCGAAATGACCGCTCGCTCAGTGGAGACCCTGAGGCGAGCCGTCGAAGACGCACACGGTTCCCTGGAGCGGATCCGCTCGACTGCCGGTGGTCCAGGCTCCGGGCCAGTCGTCGAACCGGTCCGGCCCGATCTCGCGGCGCCGTTGATCTCCCGACTGTTGCGCGAGGTGCCGGGCGGGCTGCGCAACTACTTCATGATCATGGACGAGGGTCCCGCCTACGACGAGACGACGATGCGGGACAACCAGGAGCGGATCCGGGCCGGTGACCCCCAGTGGAGCATCTATCCGGCGAAGATCCTTGAGTCCCCGTCTGGCCGGCAGTGGGTTCAGGCCTGGGCCGGCGTCGGGGAGGTGCAGCGGGTCGTCCCGGACACCCAGACCGAGTTCGCCGTCTTCGGTGACGAGGTGGTCGTCGCTCTTGCCCGCTGGGGTGACCCGGCCTCCGGATATGCGATCGCCCGGCACCCACTGGTCGTCGCCGCCTTTCAGGCCTTCTTCGACGCGGTGTGGGCCACTGCCCATACCGTGCCCTCGGCGGCTGCGCACGTCACGGACCCCGAGCGCCTGGTCCAGCTGCTCGGCATGGGTCTGAAGGACGAGTCCATCGCCCGGGTCATGGGGATCGGGCTGCGTACGGTCCGGCGCAGGGTGGCCGCCCTCATGGCTGTGCACGGCGTCGACACTCGCTTCCAGCTCGGTGCCGCGCTCGCACTCGCTCCGCCGCCGGCGGCGAGTTCGCCGCCGTGGCTGCGGCCTCCGGCTCCGTGATGAGTGGCGCGACCACCGGCGCAGCCGCTCAGGGAGGCGCCGGCGAGCGATGCGCGCCGGCGAGGAAGGCGGCATACGGCGATATCATGGAGCCCACGAGGCTCGTGCGGATCGCGCAGGGCCTCGCAGCCTCGTGCAGACGCAGACATCGACCGGGAAGGAGCCGGTATGCCGGCGATCGTGCTCGTGGGCGCCCAGTGGGGTGACGAGGGCAAAGGCAAAGCGACCGACCTCATGGGCAGTGCCGTCGACTACGTGGTGAAGTTCAACGGCGGGAACAACGCCGGTCACACGGTGGTCATCGAGGGAGCGGAAGGGCACCGGGAGAAGTACGCACTGCACCTGCTCCCGTCGGGGATCCTCAGCCCCAACGTGGTCCCGGTCATCGGCAACGGCGTTGTCATCGACCTCGAGGTGCTCTTCGGCGAGATCGACGGTCTTCAGCACCGGGGAGTGGACACCGGCAGACTCGTTGTCAGCGCGAACGCGCACATCATCCCTCCCTACAACCGCACCCTAGACAAGGTCACCGAACGCTTCCTCGGCAAGCGCCGGATCGGCACGACCGGGCGAGGTATCGGCCCCACATACGCGGACAAGATGAATCGCGTGGGGATCCGGGTCCAGGACCTCTTCGACGAGCACATCCTGCGCCAGAAGGTCGAGGCCGCGCTGGCCTTCAAGAACCAGGTGCTTGCCAAGATCTACAACACCCGGGCCGCCGACGCCGAGCTGATCGTCGAGGAGCTCCGCTCGTATGCCGACCGGCTCGCCCCGATGGTCAAGGACACGTCCCTGGAGCTCCAATCAGCACTGGCTGCTGGACGCACCGTCCTCCTTGAGGCGGGGCAGGCCACCTTGCTGGACGTCGACCACGGCACCTATCCGTTCGTCACCTCCTCCTCCGCCACCGCTGGCGGAGCGTGCACCGGCTCTGGCATTCCGCCGACCGCCGTGAGCACGGTCATCGCTGTCCTCAAGGCGTACACGACTCGAGTCGGCGAGGGACCATTTCCCACCGAGCTGCTCGACGAGCACGGGGAGCGGTTGCGCAAGATCGGCGCCGAGTTCGGCACGACGACCGGTCGGCCACGCCGGTGCGGCTGGCTCGACACCGTGATCGGTCGCTATGCCACTCGGATCAACGGCGTCACCGACTTCGTTATCACCAAGCTCGACGTGCTCACCGGCTTCGAGCAGGTCCCCGTGTGCGTGGCCTATGACGTGGACGGTGTCCGGTTCGACGAGATGCCGGTCAACCAGAGCGACTTCCACCACGCCCGGCCGGTCTACGAGATGCTCGAGGGCTGGCGGGAGGACATCTCCGGGTGCCGGACCTTCGAGGAACTGCCGGAGCCGGCCCAACGGTACGTCCTGCGAGTCGAGGAGCTCATCGGCGCTCGAGTCTCAGCGATCGGGGTCGGGCCCGGTCGACACGAGATTATCCAACGGCATTCCCTTCTGCCGTCCTGAGTCGACACTCAGCCCCGGTCAGGCCGGCCGGATGAGCGTCATCCGGTGGGCAGCTCGGGTCAAGACGACGTAGAGAAGCCGGATGCCGCCCGGTGCCTCGTCGACGATGGCGTCGGGATCCACCACGACAGTGGCATCCCACTCCAAACCCTTCGTGGACAACGGGTCGAGCACCTGCACCCGACCCTCCCCAGTGCGTGCGAGATGGGCGAGTCGGTCCAGCCAGCGGGTCGGCGCGATGACCGCGAGTGACCCCTCCACCTCGTCGAGCAGGGCGTCTACCGCCGAGCCCACGCCGTCGACCACGGAGTCGACGACGAGCTCCAGCGGGTGGACACCGGTCTCGCGCACCGCCGTCGGGATGTCGGCATCCGGCACGACCGGCAAGACGACATCTCGGGCGTAGTCGAAGATCTCCCGAGCGTTGCGGTAGTTGGTATCCATGTGAAAGGACTGGCGGGCCTGCCCTGCGAGTGCGGCCTCGCTGGCCTGGGCTGCCTCGGTCCGGTCCAGCCACGACGACTGTGCCTCGTCGCCGACGATGGTCCACGACGCATGTCGGCCTCGCCGGCCCACCATGCGCCACTGCATCGGCGAGAGGTCCTGCGCCTCGTCGACGAGGATGTGGGCGTAGCTTCGTGGGGGTTCGATCCGTCCGCGCAGCAACGAGTCGAGCGGATCGGTGGCGATGCGAACTCCTGCGGAGTCCGATGGGCGCCACTGCGCCCCCAGGTCGCCGTCGATCCCGCCGGCGTTGGAGCGCCCCACGTCCCGAAACCGGCCGGCGCGCACATCCCGTACCCCGTAGGACTGCAAGTCCTCGAAGGCCTCGATGTCATAGAAGCCGGTCTCCTCAGGCTGGTGCTGCTGAACCGGGCCAAGGCGTGCGCTGAGGTCGTCGATGAGGGCGAGGTCGGAGACCGTCCAGCTGCCCTCGCGCGTCGCCCGGACCATGGACAGCGCGAAGGCGGCAGCTTCCTCGTGATCGAGGATGCCCTTGGCCAGGGTGACGACCTCGTCGGTGTCGGTGAGCCGGAGCAGCACCTCGCGCGGGTCGAGCTGTGGCCACCAGTGCGCCATGAACTCGTCGACGTCGCGGGACTCCTCGAACGCCTCGACGAAGTCCGCTCGATCCTCACCGCGGGCCGCTCGCCACGCCAGTTCGGCGAGCGCGCCGCGAGCGGCACCGACCGCGAGGTTGTGCTGGTGGGAGCGCAGGACCTGACGACGCACGGCGGAGAGCTGCTCCGGGTCGAGGCGCACGGCATACCCTCCGATGAAGGTCCGCAGCGTTGTCGGTGCGCCGGGCGCGGTCAGGGCGGCGGCTCGGGCGAGCAGGCGTCGGATCCGCAGGCCCCCCTTGATCTGAGCCACCTCGGGCTGGTCGACGACCGTCGCGGTGACCCCGTCGACGAGGTCACCGACAGCACGCAGATGGACGCTGTCCTCACCGAGCGAGGGCAGCACCCGTTCGATGTAGGCGGTGTAGGCGGCTGACGGGCCGACGACGAGGACGCCGCCAGTCTCGAAGCGCCGCCGCTCGTTGTAGAGCAGGTAGGCCGCCCGGTGCAGCGCGACCACAGTCTTGCCGGTCCCCGGGCCGCCGGTGATCTGGGTGACCCCCCGGGCGTGGGCGCGGATCGCCTCGTCCTGGTGACGTTGGATTGTCGCCACGATGTCGCGCATCTGCCGGGTGCGCGAGCGCGTCAAGGCAGCGATCAGGGCGCCGTCCCCGATGACGACGAGGTCCTCGGGGGCTTCGGGGACCATGAGGTCGTCCTCGACGCCGACGACACGGGTCCCTTTGCATCGAAGCACCCGACGGCGGATCACTCCGAGCGGGTCGGCCGGGGTCGCCCGGTAGAACGCCGCCGCGGCCGGCGCCCGCCAATCGATGACCAGCGGCTCGTAGTCGTCGTCGCGGACCCCGAGACGTCCGATGTAGCGGATCTCCCGCATCGGCGCGGGTGCGTCGCCGGAGCCGAGATCGAGGCGCCCGAAGACGAGGCCCTCATATTCGGAGTCCAGGGCAGCCCGCCGCCGGGCAGCAGCATGGACGAGCGCGTCGCGTTCGAAGAGGCCGGTGAGCTCCTCGTCGCGGGCCTGGCCAGTGCGGTCCGTGCGGCCTCGGGCGAGGCCGTCCGCGGCGACGTCATCGGCCCGCTGGGCCGCCTTGGCCAGTTCGGCGTGGACGGCGTCGACGTGGGCCTGCTCCGCCGCGACCTCGGCTGCCTCGATGGCAACGGTGTCGCGGAAGGGAACGGTGGGCACAGGTGGCTGCTCCGGGATTCTCGGGCCGGTGGGGGCGCCGGACTCGATGGGCGCGAAAGTTCGAGTCTAGCCGGTGACCCCGCAGATGCCCCTAGAGCGCGTCCGCGTCACTTCTGCGTCACCGCTGAATCACCCTCATATCACCCCCGCATCACCCTTGCGTCACCTCCGCGTCACTCCCTGGGCGCGCCTGATCCGGCCCATCGGCGCCGCGGTGCAGACCCGCTCGATGCGACACGCCGAGAAGGACCAGCAGGGGCTTTGCTCATGACGCTGGAGGCATTACGATGACGGATAGTCGACCTGGTCGACGCCCGCACGGCTCCGGTTTCCCCTGGCTGTCGAGCCCCGCGGGTTGAGGCGGCGGTCCCGGGAGTCCCCCTGCTCTCCGGGACCGCCGCGCTCTGTCTGGCGGGTACCGCGTGGAGTTCCGGATGCCGCGTCGGGTTTAGCGTCGAGTTCCGGGCGCCGCGTCCAGTTCACCGTCGAGCGCCTACTCTGGGCGCCGTGAAGGTTCTCGTCATCGGCTCCGGTGCCCGGGAGCATGCCCTCGTCCAGTCCCTCGCAGCGGACCCGATGGTCGATGTTGTCATCGCCGCCCCGGGCAACCCCGGCATCGCCCGGATCGCCCGCTGTGAGCCGCTATCCGATGTCACTGACAGCGCTGCCGTCGTGCAGATCGCGCAGCAGCATGCAGCCGACCTCGTCGTGATCGGTCCGGAGGCTCCGCTGGTCGCGGGGGTCGGGGATGCGCTGCGAGCTGCGGGCATCACGGCATACGGACCGACTGCGGCAGCTGCGGCCCTTGAGGGGAGCAAGGCCTTCGCCAAGGAGGTCATGTCCGCAGCAGAGGTGCCGACCGGCCTGGCTCACGTGTGCACCTCCATGGCGGAAGTCGCCGACGCCCTGGATGCGCTTGGCGCCCCGCATGTGGTCAAGGCCGACGGCCTGGCCGCTGGCAAGGGTGTTGTCGTCACGCGCGACCGGGACATCGCCCTGGCCCACGCCCGCAGCTGTCTGGAAACCGCGGCGAGCCGGGTCGTCATCGAGGAGTACCTCGACGGCCCGGAGGTGTCGCTGTTCTGCATTTGTGACGGCCAGGACGTGGTCCCGCTGGCTCCGGCCCAGGACTTCAAGCGCGTCGGCGATGACGACACCGGGCCCAACACCGGCGGGATGGGCGCATACAGCCCGTTGGACTGGGCTCCGGACGACCTCGTGCCCACCGTGGTGGACCGGATTGCCCGCCCGACCGTCACCGAGATGGCTCGTCGCGGCATCCCCTTCGCCGGGACTCTCTTCATCGGCCTGGCGCTGACCGCGCGTGGACCGAAGGTCATCGAGTTCAACGTCCGCTTCGGTGACCCAGAGACCCAGGTCGTTCTCGCCCGGCTCCGAAGCCCTCTGGGCCAGCTCTTGGACGCGGCGGCCCGCGGTCACCTCGCGTCGGTGGAGCCGTTGCGGTGGTCAGCCGATCATGCTGTCGCCGTCGTCGTCGCTGCTGCGGACTATCCCGGTCGGCCACGCACCGGAGATCCGGTCCTCGGGGTCGACGAGCTGGCGGTCAGTCCCGCCCAGCTTGGCAGCGGTGGCGACGGCGGGCCCACGGCATACGTCCTGCATGCCGGGACCGCGCTCGGTGAGGACGGCACGCTGCTCTCCGCCGGAGGGCGGGTGCTGTCCGTCGTGGCGACCGGGGGCACGTTGGGCGAAGCCAGAGAAGCGGTGTATGCCGCCGCCGGCCGGATCGACCTCGCCGGCTCGCATCACCGCTCCGACATCGCGCTGCGCGCTGTGCGCGGGGAGATCCGCATCCCCGGCTGAGTCCTCACGCGTCCCCCAGCGTGACCGCGCTGGCGGCGAGTTCGGAGTCCACCGGTTCGGCGCCGTGGTCGGGAAAGGCGTCGATGGCATCGATGGCCGGGCCGGACCGTCGCAGGACGAAGATGGCGGCAACCACAGCTGCTGCGCCGACCGCGAAGGGGAGGTTGGCCGACTTCTCGCCGAGCCGAGCGGCGAGCCACGGGGCGACCGCTCCGCCGGAGAACCGGACGAAACTGTAGGCCGCGGAGGCCACCCCGCGCTCGACGGGGGCGATCCTCATGACCGTCTCGGTGATCAGGGTGTTGTTGATCCCGATCACGGCACCTGCTGCGACCGTGCAGACCACGAGCACCACCGGTGAGCTCGCGCCCGCCGCCATGACCGCCAAGAGCGCGGCGAAGGCCGACAAGGCCCCGACCACCCCCCACTTCGTCCCGATCCGGCGCTGCAACCTGGGAGCGATCCACACCGAGCTCACCGCGAGGGCGACGCCCCAACCGAAGAAGACCAGACCCACTCCGTGGGCGCTCATGGCGAGCGGGAACGGGGTAAACGCGAGCAGCGTGAAGAAGCCGAAGTTGTACAGCAGTGCGGTCAGCCCGACAGTGCGCAGTCCCCGGTGCCGCAAGGCCTTCAGCGGCGCCGACAGTGGGGTGCGTTGGTCGGTGGCGGGAGTGGCCGGCAGGGTGATCGCAGTAGCGACGAGCGCGAGTGCCATGAGCACGCTGACGCCGAAGAAGGGCCAGCGCCAGGAGATCGCCCCAAGAGCCCCGCCGAGCAGCGGGCCAGCAGCGATTCCGACGCCGAGAGCTGCCTCATAGAGGATGATCGCCTGACCGACTGAGCCCCGGGCCGAGCCGACGATGGCCGCGAGTGCCGTCGCGATGAACAACGCGTTGCCCAGCCCCCAGACTGCGCGGAAGGCGACGATCCCGGCGATGCTGTTCATCGTTCCGGCTAAGCCGGCACCGACGATGATGACGGCCAGCCCGAGGAGCAGGGTGCGCTTGAGACCGATCCTGCTCGACACCCAGCCGGTGCCGAGCATGGCGACGCCCATGACGGCCATGTAGCTGGTGAACAGGAGCGAGACCTGTGAGGGTGTTGCGCCGAGCTCGGCGGCAATCGGCTTGAGGATCGGGTCAACCAGGCCGATTCCCATGAAGGCAATGACGCAGGCGAAGGCGACGGACAGGACGGTGCGGGGTTGGCGCAGCATGTCAGGAGTCCTTCCCGATGGGAGTGGATGCTCGTGCGGCGTCGAGGAGGTCCTCCAGTGCCCGGGTGGCGGCCGCGATCCGGGCGTGGCCCGGGTCGTTCGGGCCGAGTGCGGTCAGTGCTGCGTGCAGCGACTCAGCACGCCGGCGCCGCAGAGCGGCCAGCGCTGTGTGGCCGGCGGCGGTGACTGTGACGAGGCTGGCCCGGGCGTCGTCACAGTCTGGTGTTCGGCGGGTGAGCCCCGCGAGCTCGAGCCGTTTGAGGTGACCGGTCATGGCCGGTTGGCTGCAGTTGTCGGCCTGGGCGAGCGTGGTGACCCTGGCCGGCTCGAGCTCCTCGACGAGCGAGAGCACTCTGGCCTGTGCTACTGGGAGACCGAGATCGGCATGCCGGTTCGCCCACCGGTTGAGGCGGGCGATGACGCGCAGGAGGTGGTCGGCGACCGCCGTGTCGGCTGGGCCCGTGTCGGCTGGGTCCGTGTCGGCTGGGGTCTGGGTGACAGGAGGAGCCACCACTTCAGTATTGCATAACTAACCTATGCATTAGACAGCGCCGACCAAGGGATCCAGACCCGGGGTGGTGCGGGCGCGGGTGCCGGCGCGGGTGCGGGCGCGGGTGCG
>JBDIAO010000018.1:0-44699 GCA_039812375.1 Phycicoccus sp.
GCGGCGGCTTCTACCTCGGCCGTGGACTGTCCGGTGGCGACATCGATGGCACCCAGCGAGGCCGCCGGTGCGCCCAACGTGGCGAGCATGCTCCGCACGTTGCTCAGCTGGGCCGTGATCGAGTCCCTGCGGGCGATCGCAGCGGTCAGCTCACGCTCGGAGTCACGTCGGACCCGTTCGGCCTGGTCCCTGGCCCGGTCGACGATCGAGGCGGCCTCCGCCCTGGCCTGCTCGAGCACCGCCTGGGCCTGCTGGGTCTTCTCGGCATAGCTGGCATCGGCCTCCTTGGCCAGTTGCTCTGCCCGGGCCTGCACCCCGCCCAGATGCTCCTCGTTCTTGGCCAGCTGGGCCGCGAACTCCGTCGCCGCGAGGTCCCGCCGCTGGATCAGGGTCGTCTCGAAGTCGGCAGCTTGGGCGGCGGCCCGGGCGCGGTGCTTCTCGAAGTACGCCTCGGCCTCCTCCCGCCGGGCTGCGGCTTCCCGAGCTGCGTCGTCGATGATCGAGTCCGCCCGGGCCTTGGCCGCCTCAATGACCCCGGTAGCGGTGAGGTCGGCCTTGGACTGGCGCTGCTCGACGTAGCGGTCTGCCTCGGCGCGGGAGCGGGACACCTGGTCCGCCACCTCGGCCCGCTGGGCGGCGGTCTCCTCAGCAGCGACCGCTCGCAGGTGGGCCGCCTCCTCATCGGCGAGCGTGAGGATCGACCCCACTCGCTCACCAAGGTCGGCGTAGGTGGGGGCAGCCGCGCTGCGATTGGCTTCCTCGAGGGCAGAGACGCGCTGGCGCTCGGCAGCCAGTTCGCGCCCGAGCGATTCGTGCTCCTGGCGGAGCTTCGTCAACTCGACCGAGACACGTGCCGTCTCGTCGCGGGCCTCCTGGGCGGCTTCACTCAGCTCGCCGATGTGTGCCGACAGTTCGGCGAGGTGGTGGTCGACGTGGGCCGGGTCATAGCCACGGAAGACCTGAGGGAACTGCGGGGTCGGCATGGGGACTGCTCCTGGTGGGTGGTTGGGGTCATGAGGGGTCTGGTAGGGCGTCGCCGTCGGGTGACGGGACCGTGTGCGGGTCGACCGCGAGGGCATCGATCACTCCGGAGAGCTGGCCGAGTTGGGCGGAGATCGCGTCTCGGTGGGCCGTGAGGGTGGCAACCTCCGCGCGCGCCCGCTCGACTGCGGCCCGAGCCTCGGCGCGCAGGGTGTCGGCGTGGGCGCGCGCATCCTGGGTGCTGCGAAGGATCTCCGCCCGGGCCGCACGGTGCTTCTCGTGAGACTCACGCTGGTATCGCTCGATATCGGTGGCCGCGTGCTCACGAACCAGTCGGGCACCGGCCTCGGCCTCGTCGAGCCGTCGGGTGGCCCGCTCGGTCACTTCTTGGGCCCGCTCGGTCGCGTCGTCGAGCAGCCGTTGTGCCTCCGCCGCCGCAGCGGCTCGGGTCTGTGCGGCGTCGGTGCGGGCCTCGGCGAGGATGGCCTCTGCTTGCTCCCGCAACCGCGTCGAGGTCGACTCCGCTTCGGCGAGCCGGTCCCGGCTGCGGGTCTCGACGGCGGTGAGCAGGGTCTGTAGCCGGGTGCGGTGGGATCTCGTCCGCGCAGCGAGTTCCTGGTGGTGTTCCCGAGCCCGCGTCCGGGTCTGCACGTCGGTCTGGTCGAGCAGGTCGCGCACGGTCTCCTGAGCCCACTGCAGATGGGCTTGGGCCGACTCGAGCATGTCGTCGGCCTCGGCGCGGGCCGCGGTTCGAAGCTGACCGGCCTCGGCGCCCGCCACAGCAGCCAGGGCGGCGATCTCGTCCCGGGTCCGTTCTTCCTGGGCGCCGAGCTGGGTCAGCCGCTCGTCCACTTCGGCGTCGACGGCCTCCCGTCGGCCCACGGCATACTGCTCGGCCTCGCGCCGGACCTGGTTGGCTTCGTCGGCAGCCTGCTCCCGCACTGCGGCGATCTCACGCTCGTGGTCCTCGTGGGCCTGGGCCCATCGCTGCTGGTGGGCCAACTCTTCGGCCGCGAGCCGGTCGAGAGTCTCATCGTGCTCCCGGCGGGCCCGCTCCAGCAGGTCGCGCGCCTGCTCCTCGGCAGCGCTTACGTGAGCTTGGGCCTGCTCCTCGGCGATGCCGAGCGCCTCGTCGTTGGCCTTAGCGGCCCCCTCGCGAAGCAGCGCGGCCTGCTCTGCAGCGTCGCTGAGCATCAGCTGCGCCTCATCGTGAGCCTCGTCCAGACGTCGCTGGGCCTCTTCTCGGGCCCTGGCGACAGCGACGGTCAGCTCGTCCAGTTCGGCTCTCGCCCGGCCGACTTCGGCGCGCAGTTGCGCGGCCTGCGTCCGTGCCGCCGCCGCCTCCGCGTCGGCCTCGGCCCGCACGCGCTCGGCAAGCTCCTGGGCACGGGTGAGCAGGGTGGCAGCCTCCTGCACTACGTCGACGTCGCGGGACACCACCGCGGCGCCCCCGGTGCGTTGGGTGGGCTCTGGCACCAGTCCATGATCCCAGACGCCCGGCCGGGTACCAAGCGGAACCGACGTCGTTCCTCCACGACGGGGTCGCTAGAGTGGACTCGCTTGGCCGCCCGTGCCCAGTGGGCCCGCCTGCTCGCCCGTTGCTTCGGGCCACCCGACAGCCCACGAATGGAGTCCCCCGGTGTCCGCACGCCTGTTCACGTCCGAGTCCGTCACCGAGGGGCACCCGGACAAGATCTGCGACCAGATCTCCGACGCCATCCTCGACGCGATGCTCGACCAGGACCCTCGTGCCCGGGTCGCCGTGGAGACGATGGTCACCACCGGGCTCGTCCATGTCGCTGGGGAGGTCACGACCGAGGCCTACGTCGAGATCCCGCGGATCATCCGTGAGCTCGTCGCCGGGCACATCGGCTACGACGACTCGACGAAGGGGTTCGACGGACGCTCCTGCGGGGTCGAGGTCTCGATCGGGCAGCAGAGCCCGGACATCGCCCAAGGCGTGGACTCGGCCTACGAGAGCCGGACCGGGACGGTGGACCCACGCGACAAGCAAGGTGCGGGCGACCAGGGGCTGATGTTCGGATACGCCTGCGACGACACTCCCGAGCTGATGCCGCTGCCGATCTTCCTCGCCCACCGGCTCGCCGAGCGGCTCACCGCCGTGCGCAAGAGTGAAGACCTTCCCTATCTGCGTCCGGACGGCAAGACCCAGGTGACCATCGAGTATGCCGGGGACCAAGCTGTGCGCCTCGACACGATCGTCCTGTCGACCCAGCATGCGGAGCACATCTCCCTCGACGGCATGCTCACCCCGGACATCGAGGCACAGGTCATCCGCCCGGTCCTTAAGGAGCTCGCCGCCGCTGGGACCAGGCTCGATGTCAGCAGCTACCGGACCCTGGTCAACCCGACGGGCAAGTTCGTCATCGGCGGCCCGATGGGGGATGCGGGGCTGACCGGGCGCAAGATCATCGTCGACACCTATGGCGGCATGGCCAGGCACGGCGGGGGTGCGTTCTCCGGCAAGGACCCCTCGAAGGTGGACCGGTCCGGAGCCTATGCAACCCGTTGGGTGGCCAAGAACGTGGTCGCGGCAGGTCTGGCCCGGCGCTGCGAGGTGCAGGTCGCCTACGCCATCGGGAAGGCGCAGCCGGTGGGGCTCTACGTCGAGACATTCGGCACCGAGACTGTCGACGCCGACCGGATCGAACGGGCCATCCCGCGAGTGTTCGACCTGCGCCCTGCCGCCATCATCGAGGATCTCGACCTCCTCCGCCCGATCTATCGGCCGACCGCGGCATACGGCCATTTCGGGCGGACCACGGCACTGGGGGTGCAACGGCCGTTCACCTGGGAGCAGACCAACCGGGTCGAGGAGCTCCAGCGAGCCGCAGGCACCTGAGGGTGACCGAGCGACCTGGGCGCTCAGAGGCTGTCATAGCCCTGCACTAGGTTCGCGCCTATGACGGCACGGGCAACGCGGCGGAGCGGGGACGGATCCGCCGAACCAGCCTCGAGCGACCCCGTGGCCGTCGTGGCGGTCGACACCGGTCTGGCACACCTGGACCGCCCCTTCGACTATCTGATTCCCGCCGGTCTGGATGCGCAGGTGCGGCCGGGGGTGCGGGTCACGGTGCGTTTCGCGGGTCGCGAGCTCAAGGGCTTCGTCCTGGAGCGACGGGCCACGAGTAGCCACGACGGGCACCTCACCCCGCTGCGCCGGGTGGTCTCAGCAGAGCCGGTGCTCACCCCTGAGGTGCTGTCGGTGTGTACTGCCGTGGCTCGGCACTGTGCCGGCACCCTCAGCGATGTCCTCCGCTTGGCTATCCCGCCCCGGCACGCCGGCGCCGAGCGGGCGCTGGGCCCGGCGCCGGTGTCATGGACCACGCCGCTCCTGCCCTCACCGGTCCTGGCCTCGTCGCCGATGACCTCGGCCTGGATCCGGTATGGCGCGGGCCCGTCTTTCCTCAAACGGCTCGCCGCGGGGCAGGCGCCTGCGGCGTCACTGCTGGCCTGTCCCACGGTCGAGCCCGGGCAGGACTGGCCGGCTCTGCTCGCCCAGGCCACCGCTGTGGCGCTGTCGCATGGGCGGGGTTCGCTGATCGTGGTCCCGGATGCCCGGGATGTGGCCCGGGTCGATCGGGCACTGGTGGAGGTGCTGGGCCGGGGCCAGCACGTCCGTCTGACTGCAGACCAGGGGCCGCAGGCACGGTACACCGCCTATCTCAAGGTCCTGCGCGGGCACGTGCGCGTGGTTGTCGGGACCCGGGCTGCGGCCTTCGCGCCGGTTCACGACCTGGGACTGGTCGCATGGTGGGACGACGGCGAGGACAGCCTCGTCGAACAGCGCGCACCGTATCCTCACGTCCGGGACGTGCTGAGTGTGCGGGCCGGTCAGGCAGGGGCGGCGCTGCTGTCCGCGGGGTACACCCGCACCGTCGCTGTGGCCGCATGGGTGCAACAGGGTCGGATGCAGGAGATCGTGGTCACTCGGGCCATGCTCCGCAGGTCCGCACCTCGGGTCGAGGTGGCGGGGGAGGGTGCCGACGCCGCCCGCGATGCTGCGGCCTCCTCAGCTCGGCTCACTACCCTCGCGTTCACGGTAGCCCGGGCCGGCCTGGCCTTCGGGCCGGTGCTCGTCCAGGTGCCACGGCGCGGTTATCTGCCGGCCCTGTCCTGTGCGCACTGTCGCCGGGCCGCGCGTTGTGCGACCTGCTCAGGGCCACTGGGGCGGGCCGGCGAGAACGGGGTCCTGACCTGCGGTTGGTGCGGGGCGGTCACGGTGCGATGGCTGTGTCCGTCATGCTCGGGCACCGAGCTGCGGGCCCGGGTCATCGGTGCCCGCAGGACCGCCCATGAGCTGGGACGAGCCTTCCCGTCGGTACCGGTGCTCACCAGCGGCGGCGGCGCTGTGCTCGACACGGTCGACGCCCGACCTCGGCTCGTCGTTGCCACCCCTGGAGCCGAGCCGCTCGCCGACGGTGGGTATGCCGCAGCGTTGCTCCTCGACGCGTGGGCCTTGCTGGAGCTGCCCCACCTAGCCGCCGGTGAGGAGGCGCTGCGTCGTTGGCTCGGTGCGGCCGCACTCGTCAGAGGTGCCGCAGCCGGAGGCAGAGTCGTCCTCGGTGGCGCTCCGGGGCACGTCGTCCTGCCCGAGGTGGAGGCGTTGGTCCGGTGGGACCCGGGGGGGTATGCGGCCCGAGAGCTCACCGAGCGCGCCACCCTCAACCTACCGCCGGCGATCCGGATGGCGGCGCTCACCGCAAGCCGTGCTGCGTTGACGCTCGCCTGCGAGGGAGTGCGTTGGCCACCCTCGACGCGCGTACTGGGCCCGTTGCCGACCCGAGATGGCCGGGAGCGACTCCTGGTCACCACCGATCTCGCGCATGGTGCGGCCCTGGCCACTGAGGTCGCTGCGGTGCACGCCCGCAGCGTGGCCCGACGCGACACCGAGACCGTTCACGTCCGGATGGACTTCACCGACCCCGCCGGCTGACCGGCCCGCGGCCGCCAGGGCTGAGTCTGGCGGCCTAGGATCGAGGAGTGCGCCTGCTCTTCGCCGGGACCCCCGATGCGGCGGTTCCCTCCCTCGAAGCGTTGCTGCGCAGCAGGCATGAGGTTGTGGCCGTCCTCACCCGCCCCGACGCTCGCATCGGGCGGGGACGACACCTCGCACCCTCACCGGTGCGGGCCCTCGCGCAGGGACACGGCATACCGGTCCTCACTCCGGCCGGGACCGCGGGACCCGATCTCGCTCGCGACCTCACCGCCCTGCGCCTCGACGCGGCAGCGGTTGTGGCCTACGGGAGCCTGATCCCACCGAGCTTGCTCACCGTGCCCCAGCACGGTTGGGTCAACCTGCACTTCTCCATCCTGCCGGCCTGGCGGGGAGCCGCCCCCGTCCAGCGCGCTCTCATGGCCGGTGACACCGTGACCGGGGCGACGACCTTCCGTCTCGAGACGGGCCTCGACAGCGGCCCGGTGCTGGGGACGATGACCGAGTCAGTGCGCGGCGACGACACCTCCGGGACCCTTCTGGACCGGCTCGCCCGTGCCGGTGCTGGCCTGCTGGTCGCCACCCTCGACGGCCTGGAAGACGGGTCTTTGGTCGCGGTGCCGCAGTCCTGTGAGGGCATCTCCCACGCACCGAAGCTCACTGTCGCGGACGCACGGGTGGACTGGATGCGCCCGGCTCACGTCGTCGACCGACAGATCCGAGGTTGCACTCCCGCCCCCGGAGCCTGGACGACGTTTCGCGGGGGGCGCCTTGGTCTGGGCCCGCTCACTCTGCTCGGCTCCGAGGAGGCCTCGCTCCCCCCCGGGGGTCTGCTGGCAGGCAAGAGCGCGGTCATCGTCGGCACCGGATCGGCCGCGGTCGGGCTGGGCCAGGTGCAACCGCCGGGGAAGCGTCCGATGGCCGCAGCGGACTGGGCCCGCGGTGCCCGGCTCCACATCGGCGAACGGTTCGACGAACGGCTCGGCGAGTGAGTGGAGGTTCCCGGCGGGGCAGCGGCGACGCCGGGAGCAGCGGCACTGGCACGACCGGTGGCCCGGCCCGGCGCTCCGACCCAGCACGGCGCTGCGACCCGGCCCGGTATGCCGCCTTCGCCCTGCTGCGGGCCGTCGATGACGGTGCCTATGCCAACCTGGAGTTGCCCGCCATCTTGCGTCGGGCGCGGCTGAGCGGGCGGGATGCCGCGTTCGCAACCGAACTGGCCTACGGGACGCTGCGCTGGCGGGGGTTCTATGACGCGGTCATCGCCATCGCCGCGCAACGGCCGGTCAGTGCGATCGACGCCGGGGTGCTCGACGTGCTCCGCCTCGGTGCCCACCAGGTGCTCAGCATGCGGGTTCCGCCACATGCCGCTACCGACCAGAGCGTGGCCCTTGCCCGGGAAGTGAGCGGCCGCGCGGCCACCGGATTCGTCAATGCCGTCACCCGCCGGATCGCAGAGCACTCGGCGCAGCACTGGCAGGACACCGTCGCCCAGGCGGCCGGCGGCGGCATAGCCGGTGTGGCTGCGCGCTCGTCGCATCCGCAGTGGATCGTCAGTGCGCTGCGTCAGGCACTCCTGGGACATGGCTCGTCGACGAAGGAGGACGTGGACGGCGACCTGGCTGCTCTGCTCGCTGCAGACAATGAGGCCGCCAAGGTCACGCTGGTGGCGCGACCCGGGTTGGCGACGACCGCGGAGCTGATCGCGCACGGTGGTCGTGCCGGCAGATGGGCGCCGACGGCGGTCGTCCTGGACCACGGGTTGCCGTCGGCCATCGCCCAGGTGCGGGATGGCCGGGCCGCAGTCCAGGACGAGGGATCACAAGTGCTTACCCTCGCGTTCGCGGCAGCCAGCACATCAGTCACCGGCGATGCCGCCCGGCGCTGGCTCGACATGTGCGCCGGCCCAGGCGGGAAGTCCGGCATCCTCGCCGGACTGGCACTACAGGCTGGCGCTCACCTCGTCGCCAACGACGTGAGCGAGCACCGGGCGCAACTCGTCGCCAAGACCCTCGCAGCCGCTCGTGCCGCGGCCCCCGGTCACGGGGCCTGCATCGAGATCCGCACCGGTGATGGACGGAGCATCGGGCAAGACGAACCGGCCGCATACGAGCGAGTCCTTCTCGACGCCCCGTGCACTGGTCTTGGCGCCCTACGTCGCCGGCCTGAGGCCCGTTGGCGACGCACCCCACAGGACGTGGCCGCCCTGGCCCCGGTGCAGCGCGACCTGCTGCGCTCTGCTCTGGACGCCGTCGCCCCAGGCGGGGTCGTGGGTTATGCGACGTGCAGCCCACACTTGGCCGAGACGCGGTTCGTCGTCCACGACGTAGTGCGCAGTCGGACGGACGTGGACATCGTCGACGCCCGACCAGCCGTCGAGGCGGTCAGCGGCGGGGCCCTCAGTGGCCTCGGCGACGGACCCTTCGTGCAGCTGTGGCCGCACCTGCATGGCACGGACGGAATGTTCTTCGCCGTGCTCGCCCGGCGCTGACGTGGCTGGGAGAGGTGTGCGTGTTACCACTCAGCGGCACGTCACAGCACAGCTCAGCGGCGAGTCACAACTCAGCAGCAAACCGGGCCAGAGCGCCATCCCAGTACTGCTGGAGGTCGGCCTCCGGGTCCCCGGGAGCGAGCCGTTCGTGGACGAGGTCGAGCCGGGTTCCGGAGCCCTCAGCGATGACGTGCAGATCGACCAGACTGGCCGGGGCGTCGGCATGGGCGTGCCACGACACTCGTAGCTGTTCCAGCGGATGGTAGCTGCGCACGACACCGAAAGCGCCACTGCTGCTGTGCCACGACTCTCCCTTAGTCCCCAGGGACGCTCCGGGGCCGAGCAGAGCCTCCGTCCCCGAGGACTCGACCAGGTGCCCCCACACCTGGGCAGGGGACGCGCTGACCGTGCGGGAGGATCGCACGACGTGCGGGTTCTCCTCGCTCACTCCCATCGACTCCTGGGCGACGTCGACCATGACACCTCCTGGTTCGGGCCGTCGGCGTAGGCACCGCACGCCGGCCACCTGGATCCTGACGATGCCCAATCTAGTCCTGATCACTGTGGTGCGGACCAGGGCATCGGCAGGGGTGCCCGGGCGAGCGGTTAGGGTGGCCGCCGTGCAGATCTCCCCGTCCATCCTGTCGGCTGACTTCGCCAACCTCGAACGGGAGCTCCAGGAGATCCGCACGGCGGACTGGGCACACGTCGACGTCATGGACAACCATTTCGTGCCCAACCTCACCCTCGGGCTTCCCGTGGTCGAGGCGCTCGTCCGGGTCTCACCGATACCCATCGACTGTCACTTGATGATCGATGACCCCGACCGGTGGGCGCCGCGCTACGCCGAGGCCGGGGCACAGTCGGTGACGTTCCACGTCGAGGCGGTCACCGACCCCGTGGCCACCGCGCGGGCGATCCGCACCGCGGGGGCCCGGGCAGCCTTCGCCCTCAAGCCCGGCACGTCGTTCGGGCCGTATGCCGACCTGCTCGCCGAGGTAGACATGGTGCTCGTCATGACCGTGGAGCCGGGGTTCGCCGGCCAGGCATTCATGACCGACCAGATGCCCAAGGTGCGTCAGGTCCGTGACGCGGTGCGGCGGCACGGGGGGCAGGTGTGGGTCCAGGTCGACGGGGGTGTCGGCGCAACGACGATCGACCAGTGCGCCCAGGCCGGGGCTGACGTGTTCGTCGCCGGATCGGCGGTCTATGGGGCCCCCTCCGCGGCACTGGCCATTGCCGAGTTACGCGCCCTCGCCAGCAGGCATAGTCACTGAACCCGAGGTACTGCTCCCCGCCGCTCAGGCGGCATTCACGTCCGCTGAGTCAGTCCGCTGAGTCAGTCCCCTGGGGAAGGCCCCGGCGCAGACTCCCCGCCGGCCGCCGAGATGGGCTCGTCCCCCGCAGACTCGCCAGGTGGGGAGTCCGGTGATGTCCGTGGGGTCGCACGGTGCCCGTGATCCACCGCCCCTTCGGTACCGATGAAGGCGGAGAGCCATCGCAACGAGGGGGTGGAGTCGATGACGACGGCCTTGACGAAGAGGGTGAGTGGGATCGCGAGCAAGGCTCCGAGGCCGCCGATGACGCCGGTCCAGAAGATGAGGGAGAGAAAGGTCGTCGTCGTGTTGAGGCCGAGTGCGTCCCCCATGAACTTGGGCAACATGAGGGTCTGCACGACGAAGCTGATCACCATGTATGCCGCCACCACGCCCAGCGCGAGCCAGGGCCCGCCGGCGAGCAGGGCGAGCAGCGCCGGGGGGATCAGGGCCAGGACGAAGCCGACATTGGGGATGAAGTTGCAGATGAACGCAACAACCGCCCAGGTCAGGGCGAGCGGGACGCCCAGCAGGAGCAGCGCGACGTAGTCGGCGGCTGCGAGGATCACTCCGAAGACCGCCGACACCACCCAGTAGCGTCTGACCCGTGTGGTGAAGCCGGTCAATGCTTCAGCCAGCGCCGGCCGCGCGGCCTGGACTGTGGCCACGCGATGCTCGATGCCCGCCGTGTCGATGACGAGGAAGGCCACCGACAGCAGCAAGAAGAGCACTCCGGTCGCGCCCGAGGTGAGGCCGGAGAGGATCTGCTGAGCGATGCCGACGATCGTGGTGACGTTGATCTCGGAGGCCGCCTTCGCGATGGCGTCCTGGTGTACTCCGTGGTCGGCCAGCCACGCCAGGACTGAATCGGCGAGGTGGGTGAAGGCGACCGCATAGGCCGGCAGAGTGCCGACCAGCTGGGTGATCGCCAGGGCGAGGACCCCGAGCATCCCGATGAGGATGATGTACAGCAGGGAGAGCACCAGCGCTGCACTGGCCATTCGAGAGACGCCCCTCGCTCGCAGCCAGTGGCCTACGGGTCGGGCCGCCAACGCGAGGGTCAGGGCCAAGAAGGCGGGCCCGAGCAGGGCGCCGATGTCACGCAGACCGGCCATGACGAGCACAAACGCGGCGCCGACGAGAAGGACCATGGGTCCGGTTCCCAGTCCACCGGAACCAGTGGTGGGTTCCCTCGCAGGTCGGGCCGAGGAACTGTCCATAACGGCCACTATGACCCAGTCGGCCCCCGAGTGGGGCGCGGCACGCGGCATACTGGCCCGGAGCGGACGGTGCCCCGTCCCACGCCGGCGCCCACTGAGGCCGGGCCGATCCAGAGGAGCCACACGCCCGACATGCTTTCTGTCCTCCTGAACGCCGAGCAGGCCAGCGAGAACGTCTTCCAGCGGCTCATCGACGCAGCCATCCCCATCGGGCCCTATCAGTTGCACTGGCTCGAGCTGATCGGCGTCCTGCTCGGGGTCGGCTCGGCGTGGTACGGGATGAAACGGCAGGTGTGGGCCTGGCCGGTGGGGATCGCGGCCAACGTCATGCTCTTCTTCGTTTACCTCGGCGCGGTGTTCGGTGCCGGGCAGCGGATCCCGCTGTTCGGGCAGGCCGGCCGGCAAGTCTTCTTCATCACCGTGAGCATCTATGGATGGTGGCGGTGGTCGCGCTCGAAGCGGGCGGCGATGGCTGCTCGCCCGGATCGTGCGGGCAGTGTCCAGGTGCCGGCCATCGTCCCGAGGTGGATGACCGGACCGGAGCGCACCGTCCTCATCATCGGCTGGCTCGTGGGCACAGTCGTGGTGTACCAGGTCTTCGTCGCGTTGTGGAACCTCGCACCCAACCCCTACTGGCACCCCGCCTGGTGGTACTACTGGTGCGACGCGTGGATCTTCGTGGGCTCCTTCGGGGCGACGTATGCAATGGCCCGCGGCTGGAACGAGTTCTGGCTCGCCTGGATCGCCGTCGACCTGGTCGGGGTGCCGCTCGGTTTCGCCACCGGCTATGTGCCGACCGCGGTCATGTACGTCTTCTACGGACTCTTCGTCCTCTACGGCTTCACCCAGTGGGTCAAAGCAAGCCAGGAGGGTACCCAAGTGGAGTCGGTCAGCCCGGTGGCCGAGGTGGCACCCCCGGGCGCATCGTAGGCTTGGGTCACGTGAAGACGTTCGACTCGCTGTATGCCGAGCTCGCCGACAAGGCGCGGACCCGCCCAGCCGGGTCCGGCACCGTCACCGCTCTCGACGCCGGGGTGCACGCCATCGGCAAGAAGATCGTCGAGGAAGCCGCCGAGGTCTGGATGGCTGCCGAGCACGAAGGCCGTGAGCGGACCGCCGAAGAGATCAGCCAGCTCATCTACCACCTGCAGGTGCTCATGCTCGCCACCGGCGTCACACCCGAGGATGTCGGGGCGCACCTGTGAGAAGCACCAACCTGACTCGCCCCAACGGCAACGGCTCGATGTTGCGTGTCGCCCTGCCCAACAAGGGATCCCTCGCCGAGCCCGCCCAGCAGATGCTGCACGAGGCCGGTTACCGCACGCGGCGCGACCTCAAGGAGCTCGTCGTTACCGACGTTGCCAACGGAGTCGAGCTCTTCTACCTCCGCCCGCGGGACATCGCGGTCTATGTCGGTCAGGGAACCGTCAATGCCGGAATCACCGGTCGGGACCTCCTGCTCGATTCCGGCTCGGGGGCGCTGGAGGTGATGACGCTCGGCTTCGGCGCGTCGACCTTCTGGTACGCCGCCAAGCCGGGCACCGCATCATCGGTCACCGACCTGGGGGGCCACCGGGTTGCCACCTCCTATCCGGGCCTGGTGCAGGCGCACGTCGTCGGGCACGGGATCGACGCGACAGTGGTGCGCCTGGACGGCGCAGTGGAGACAGCAGTCACCCTGGGTGTCGCGGACGTCATCGCCGACGTCGTCGAGACCGGGGCAACCCTGCGCAGCCAGGGGCTCGAGGTGTTCGGCGAGCCCATCTTGCGCAGCGAGGCGGTGCTCATCCGGGACGGACGCGAGGACGCCTCACGCATCGAGGTGCTGCGCCGGCGGCTCCTCGGGGTCGTTACGGCACGCAGCTACGTCATGCTCGACTACGACTGCCCCATCGCGCTGGTCACGCGAGCCTGTGCGATCACCCCTGGCCTGGAGTCGCCGACCGTCTCCCCCCTGGCCAACCACGACTGGGTCGCGGTGCGGTCCATGGTGCCGCGGCGGAGCACTAACCAGGTCATGGACGAGCTCTACGAGCTGGGTGCCCGTGCGATCCTGGTCACGGATATCGCCGCATGTCGGCTGTGACCACGATCCGCCCGAGGCGAGGACGTCGGATGGCGATCTCGGTGGCGGTGGCCGCGCTCTGCGTCTTCGGGCTGGTCGCCCTCTTTGTCCCCGGGTGGGCGGTGGGAGACCGGGTTATGGCGTTCGGCCTCGGGGTCCTCGTCGCAGCCCTGATGTGGCGCTACGCGAGCATCCAGGTGGCCGCCACCGACTCCGGGCTCGTGGTGCGCAACCTGCTCCTGACCACCACCGTCGCATGGGACCAGATCGTCGACCTGGAGTTCCCCGAGGGCGATCCCTGGCCACACCTGCTGCTGGCAAACCACGACTCGCTGGCCGTCATGGCGGTGCAGCGCAGCGACGGTAAGCAGGGCCAGGACCAGGCGCGACGGCTCGGCGAGCTCATCGGCGAGCATCTCGACACCGAGTCCGGACCGTCGGGACCGTGACGTCGCCGGAGCCCACGAATCGTCCGGGCCGGGAACGCCGCTGACTCACCCCCGGTGTGCGGTGTCGATGACGATGTCTGCCCTGGCCTCGCTCTCGTCTGCGGAGAACACCGCGTCCTCCTGCGCCGCCCACCGCTCCCAGTGCGCGGCGAAGGTGGCACCGTCTCGGCAGATCCCCCGGGACCGCCGCAGGTCGTCTGGCGCCCGCACCCACACCCGCAGCGCGGCATACCTTCCGGCAGTCCCGACGCTTGAGCCGCATCCTTCGAGGACGAGGAACGGGTGGGGCGCAACGGTCGCAGTCTCGCCCCAGCCTCCGCTGGCCCAGTCCCATCTGCGATAGGCCACCGGTGCGCCCCCGGCAAGCGGCTCGAGCACCTCACTGGTGACCAGGCCGATCGCCGCGGCCAGACCGTCCCAGCCCGGGAAGATCTCATCCATGGACACCACGGGGCACCCCAGTGCCGCGCTCACCCCGGCCGCCAGGGTGGTCTTGCCCGAACCGCTGCGTCCGTCGATGGCGACGACCCGCACGTCCCCGGCCCGGGGGACGGCCCGGCGAGCCGCCGAGACCACCGTGGCCACATGGGCCGGGTCAGCCCGGTCGCTGAGCCGGCTCCACACGCCCGCCACTCTAGGGCGAGTTGTCCTCGTGCCTAGACTGCCCAGGGTGTCTGTCGCCATCCGTGTCATCCCCTGCCTCGACGTCGACGCCGGTCGGGTCGTCAAAGGCGTGAACTTCGAGAACCTGCGCGACGCCGGGGATCCGGTCGAGCTTGCTCGCCGCTACGGCTTCGAGGGCGCCGACGAGCTGACTTTCCTCGACGTCACCGCGAGCAGTGCAGACCGGGCGACGACATACGACGTCGTGCGCCGCACCGCGGAGGAGGTCTTCATCCCCCTCACCGTCGGCGGTGGCGTGCGCACGGTCGACGACGTCGACGCCCTGCTGCGGTGCGGCGCGGACAAGGTCGGCGTGAACACCGCGGCGATCGCCCGCCCTGAGCTCATCGCCGAGGTCGCCGACCGGTTCGGAGCGCAGGTGCTCGTCCTGTCCGCGGACGTCCGGCGCCGGCGGGGGGAGTCCGGGGAACCGGTCGGGGGGTTCGAGATAACCACGCATGGCGGCCGGCGGGGGACCGGGATCGACGCGGTCCAGTGGTGTGCCACAGCGGCCGAACTCGGGGCTGGGGAGATCCTGCTCAACTCGATGGACGCCGACGGCACCAGGGCGGGGTTCGACCTGGAACTCATCGCCGCCGTGCGCGCGGAGGTGTCCGTCCCGATCATTGCCAGCGGCGGTGCCGGCGCGGTGGAACACTTCGCCCCGGCGGTGGCGGCCGGCGCCGACGCGGTCCTGGCGGCAAGCGTCTTCCACTTCGGGGTGCTGAGCATCCACGCGGTCAAGGACGCGCTGCGCCGCGCCGGGCACCCGGTGCGCTGACCCTTCTCAGACCAGGCCGAGTGGGGCGCCCCGCAGTTCCTCGATTGCCGAGGCATCACCGGTCCACGCCGTGTCCGCCGCACGATCCCGTCCGTATGCGGTCAGCAGGAGTTCGATCGGCGCCCCGGTGAGGGTGACACCGGTCCCGCTGCCCCTGCCTGCTCGGAATTCACCGAAGTCGGGGGCCACCAGGGTCACCGGGACCGGGCTGCGGCGCAGCAGCAACCTCCCAGAGCGACCCAAGGCGCGCCACACCGCCGCAGTCACGTCGGCGGGAACGTCGCGGCGTGGGCCGGGGGTGTCACCACCGGCGCCGCGCACCACGTCCTCGGTGTGCACGGTGAACTCGACCAGGTTGACCAGGTCGTCGAGGAACGGCAGCCGCGCCGGGTTCCACACGGGCGGACCCGTACGGACCCGCTCCACCAGGGCAGTCCAGTCGCCCTCGGCGATCGCCCGCTGGCCCGCAGCCAGGCGGGACGCCAGCGCCGGCACAAGGATCCCCCCGGCGAGGTCGGGACGGGCCTCCCGGACGACCACGTGGGCCGCGAGGTCGCGGGTCAGCCAGCCCTCGCACAGGGTGGGCGCTTGTGGGCCCGCCTGCATCAGGGCTGCACAGAAGGCTTGCCGTTCCATCCGGGCCACGTTCGTAGTGCTCACGGACCCATCCTCGCCGCTGACGGGTGGAAAGGCACAATGGGCCGATGCCTGAACTCGATCCTGCGGTCGCAGCCCGGCTCAAGCGTGACGGCGCCGGCCTGGTCGCCGCGATCATCCAGCAGTACGACACCAAGGAGGTGCTCATGCTCGGCTGGATGGACGACGAGGCGCTGGCACGCACCCTCACCCAGGGTCGGGTCACCTTCTGGTCCCGCAGCCGCGGTGTGTACTGGCGCAAGGGGGACACCAGCGGGCACGTCCAGCACGTCAGGTCCGTTGCGCTGGACTGTGACGGAGACGCCGTCCTCGTCACCGTCGACCAGGTCGGGGCGGCCTGTCACTGCGGAGACCGGACCTGCTTCGACGCTGGAGAGCTGCCGGTCAGTGACGACCGGGGCGCCGGGAGTGGGCTGGGGACATCATGAGCGTGCAGGCACCGGCGCTGGGGTTCGGGGACACCTGGCCCGACGAGAGGACGTTCACTGTGTTGGCCCGGGACCGTCGGGTCATCCCGGTGGTGCGCCGATTGCTCGCCGATGCCGAAACCCCGGTCGGCGTGTACCGCAAGCTAGCCGGTGGCAGAGCCGGGACCTTCCTTCTGGAGTCTGCTGAGCATGGCGGGGTGTGGTCGCGGTACTCGATCGTCGGGGCCGCCAGCCGGGCAACCCTAACTGCGGTCGACGGGGCAGTGCACTGGATCGGCGACCCTCCGGTCGGTGCCCCGACCACCGGGCTGGCCACCGACGCGGTCCGGGACACCTTGGCTGTCCTGGCCACCGAGAAGATCCCCGGCCTGCCCCCACTGACCGGTGGGCTGGTGGGGATGATCGGCTATGACGCAGTGCGCCGCTGGGAGAAGCTGCCGCACACAGCCCCTGATGTCCTTCAACTCCCCGAGGTGGCGCTCATGCTCGCCACCGACCTGGCGGTGCTTGACCATGCCGACGGATCGGTCCTCCTCGTGGCCAACGCCATCAACTACGACGACACCGACGCACGGGTCGAGTGGGCACACGCCGACGCCGTGCGGCGGCTCGACGCGATGACGGACGCCCTTGCCCTAGCCGCGCCGAGCACGGTGGCCCGGATCGACCCGGACGTGGTCGAGCGGACCCTGGCCGGAGTCACCGCCGACCTCGCGCAGGGGGCATATCTCGACATCGTCGAGCGAGCCAAGGAGGACATCCGGGCCGGCGAGGTCTTCCAGGTCGTCCTTTCCCAGCGGTTCTCACTGCCGTTCACCGGCGACGGTATGGACGTCTATCGGGCGCTGCGGGCGAGCAACCCGAGCCCCTACATGTATTTCCTCCGGATCCCTGCAGTCGACGGAAGCACCTTCGACGTCGTCGGCTCCTCCCCGGAAGCACTCGTGCGGGTCACCGGCGATCGGGCGATCACCCATCCGATTGCCGGCACCCGGCCGCGGGGTGGGACCCCGCAGGAGGACGTGGCGCTGGCCGAGGAACTCCTCGCCGACCCCAAGGAGCGTTCCGAGCATGTCATGCTCGTCGACCTGGGCCGCAATGACATCGCCCGGATCGCCCGTCCCGGCAGTGTCGACGTCGTCGAGTTCCTGGCGGTGCGGCACTACAGCCACGTCATGCACCTGGAGTCGACCGTGACCGGGGAGGTCAGGCCCGGTGTCAGCGCTTATGACGTCCTGCGCGCGACCTTCCCCGCCGGCACTCTCTCCGGCGCACCCAAGCCCCGGGCGATGGAGCTCATCGAGACCTACGAGGCCTCCCGCCGTGGGGTCTACGGCGGTGTCGTGGGATATCTCGACGTTCACGGTGACCTCGACATGGCCATCGCGATCCGCACCGCGGTCATCGTCGCCGGGTTCGCCCACGTCCAGGCCGGTGCCGGGATCGTCGCCGACTCCGACCCGGTCAGCGAGTACCGAGAATGCCTGGCCAAGGCCGGGGCCGCGCTGCGGGCGGTCGCGGCCGCGACCGCCATGAGGCCGCTCGAACCGGGGTCACCCCAACCGGCCCCACGATGACCGCGATGACCACCCGACGGGTCGTCCTGCCGCTCACCGTAGTCGCTGCCCTGGTCGCGGTGGCTGCTGCGACCCGCACCTGGGCCAGCGGCGCCGTCGACGACGCTGTCCTGGGCGCCAGCACCGTCACCGCGACTGGCTCCCAGCTTGCCGCCGGATACGTCGGCGCTGTCCTCGTCGCGGCCGCGGGGATCCTTGCCGCCGCGGTCACCGGGGTGCGGATCCGCCTCGCCGCGGCCCTCGCCGCCATCGTCGGGGCGGGGGGAGCGGTTCTCCAGGTCGTGCTCGTGGTGGCCGACCCCGGAGGTCGGCTGGGGCCGGTTGCGGCGGCCGCTGTGGGCCGCAGCGGCACCCTGCCGGTTGCCGGGTCAGCCAGCGTCGGCGCCTATGCCGCGCTCGCTGCCGCCATCGTTCTCACGCTGGCCGGGCTCCTCGCCCTGGCCGGAGCCCGGTCCTGGCCAGCCCCGTCGAGTCGATACGACGCGCCGGGGGAGGGAGCCGATCCACTGGCCACCGGTGCGCGCGGGGAGCGTATCGGCAGCGACTGGGAGCGCCTCACCGCAGGAGAGGACCCGACGGATGTGCCGCCTCCGCCCTCGACCTGACACAATCGATCGAACGGCACCACCTGAGCACCCCGAGGAGCGCGACCGATGACCGAGTTCGAGGACCATCTCGCCGAGTTCGACGATCATGGCCACACCCTTGCAGCGTGGGTCATGGTCGCGATCCTGCTCTTGGGTGCCGCGATCATGTCGCTGGCGGTCGCCTTCCCGAACGTTCCGCTGTTCATCGGTGGCGCCGTCGTGCTCGTCGTCGGCCTCGTCACCGGGCGGGTCATGGTCGGCGCTGGCTACGGCAAGAACGGGGCGAAGACCAAGGCCAGCGCTGCCACCCACTGAGCCGGCACCGGCACCGGCCGGTGGCCAGCACCCACACACCATGACGACGGTCCTGCACTCCATCATCGCCGGCGTCCGCGAGGATCTCGCCGGACGCATGTCTGGCACCCCGATCGCTGACCTGCAGCAGCGCGCGGCCCGGATGCCCCCAGCCGTGGACGCCCGCGCTGTCCTGGCCACCGACCAGCTTGCCCTCATCGCCGAAGTGAAGCGGGCCAGCCCGAGCAAAGGCTCCCTGGCCGCCATCGCCGACCCCGCGTCGTTGGCCGCTGAGTATGCCGCTGGTGGTGCGAGCGCGGTGTCCGTCCTCACCGAACAGCGCCGGTTCGGTGGCTCCCTCGCCGACCTCGACCTCGTCCGGGCGGCCGTCAATATTCCGTTGCTGCGCAAGGATTTCATCGTCTCGGACTATCAGGTCTGGGAGGCTCGCGCCCACGGAGCCGACCTCGTCCTCCTCATCGTGGCTGCGCTGGACGATGTTGAGCTGGCAGCCTTGATCGAACTGACCGGCACCTTGGGCATGACCGCCCTTGTCGAGGTCCACGACGAGGCTGAGACTGTGCGTGCCATCGCCACCGGAGCCCGGGTCATCGGGGTCAACGCACGCAACCTGAAGACCCTGCAGATCCACCCAGACACTTTCGCCCGACTGGCCCCGCTCATCCCCGACGGAGTGGTACGCGTGGCCGAGTCCGGCATCACCGGCCCGAGCGAGGCGGCCCAGTTCGCCACCCAGGGCGCCGACGCGATCCTCGTTGGCGAGGCCCTGGTCACCGGAGGCGACCCGCGTGCGGCCGTCGCGGCGATGGTGGCTGCCGGGTCGGCAGCTCGGCGGGCGCGCAGTGCGGTGGCACCGTGAGCACCCCGGGGCGTTTCGGTGCCTTCGGGGGGCGCTACGTCCCCGAAGCACTCATCCCGGCTCTGGAGCAACTCGACGAGGCCCGCCTCAAGGCCATGGTCGACCCGGACTTCCTCGCCGAGCTCGACCGGTTGCACCGCACCTACACCGGTCGGCCCAGCATCATCACCGAGGTTCCGCGGTTCGCCGCCCATTGTGGCGGGGGTCGGGTCATCCTCAAGCGGGAGGACCTCAACCACACTGGGTCGCACAAGATCAACAACGTCCTCGCGCAGGCACTGCTCACCAGACGCATGGGCAAGTCAAGGGTCATCGCCGAGACCGGGGCCGGTCAGCACGGGGTGGCCACGGCGACCGCAGCAGCCCTCATGGGTCTGGAGTGCACGATCTATATGGGGGAGGTGGACACCCAGAGGCAGGCACTCAACGTCGCCCGGATGCGTATCCTCGGCGCCGAGGTGATCCCGGTCCGGCACGGTAGCCGTACCCTCAAGGACGCCATCAACGAGGCACTGCGGGACTGGGTCACCAACGTCGCGGACACCCACTACATCCTCGGCACCGTGGCCGGGCCGCACCCCTTCCCGGAGATGGTCCGGGACTTCCACAAGATCATCGGGGAGGAAGCTCGCGCGCAGGTCCTCGACCTGACCGGACGGCTCCCCGACGCGGTCATTGCGTGTGTGGGCGGTGGATCCAACGCGATCGGCATCTTCCACCGATTCATCACCGACGCGGGCGTCCGGCTCATCGGAGTCGAGGCCGGTGGAGAGGGGATCGCTTCGGGGCGGCACGCCGCCCGGTTCGCCACCGCCGAGCCCGGAGTTCTGCACGGGGCGATGAGCTACCTGATGCAGGACGATGACGGCCAGACCGTAGAGTCGCACTCGATCTCGGCCGGGTTGGACTACCCGAGTGTGGGCCCTGAGCACGCGTTCCTGCGCGATAGCGGTCGAGCCGAGTACCGGTGGGCCACCGACGAGCAGGTCATGGCGGCATTCTCCCTGCTGGCCCGCACCGAGGGGATCATCCCCGCGCTCGAGTCCGCGCACGCGCTGGCTGGCGCGATCGAGGTCGGTCGCGAGCTCGGCGAGAGTGCGCTGCTACTGGTCAACCTCTCCGGCCGTGGGGACAAGGACATGCACACCGCTGCCCAGTGGTTCGGGTTCCTCGACACCGGAGGGCTCCCGTGACCGCGGTGGGGGCCGCGCCCGTTCTGCAAGCGTGTCGGGAGCGAGGCCGGGCCGCCCTCATCGGCTACCTGCCGGTGGGGTATCCGGACGTGCCGACGTCGCTTGCGGCGATGGTGGCCGCCGTCGAGGCCGGTGTGGACATCATCGAGGTGGGCGTGCCCTACAGCGACCCCGTCATGGACGGTGAGGTCATCCAGGCAGCCGCTGCGCACGCCCTGGCCGGCGGCACCCGCGTCGACGACGTCTTCAGGGCCACCGCAGCAGTGCGCACCGCGGGCGCACCGGCGCTGGTGATGAGCTACTGGAACCTCGTGCTGCGTCGTGGTGTCGACCGCTTTGCCGACGATCTGCTCGGCGCCGGTGGGGCTGGGCTGATCACTCCCGACCTGATCCCGGACGAGGCTGCCGATTGGGTCGCGGCCAGTGACCGCACCGGCCTGGACCGGGTCTTCCTCGCTGCCCCGAGTTCGACCGGTGAACGTCTCGCAGTGGTGACGTCGGCGTGTCGTGGCTTCGTGTATGCCGCCTCGACCATGGGGGTGACCGGCACCCGGACCTCGGTCGACGCCGCCGCCCGGGACCTCGTCTCCCGGATCCGAGAGGTCAGCGACATCCCCGTGTGTGTCGGCCTCGGGGTCTCGACGAGGGCCCAGGCAGCCGAGCTCGCGGCATACGCCGACGGCGTCATCGTCGGGACGGCCCTGGTCCGGGCGCTCACTGCTGATCGGGAACTGCCTGGGGACTTCCCGACGTTGAGGAGCACGGTGGCCGAGCTCGCCGCCGGAGTCAGAGAGGGCCAGCGATGATCCCGACCACGGAGATTGCCGGGACCGCCACCACAGGCGGACCTGACCGCTCGCCCCGTGCCCGGGGGAAGGACCTGGTCGGCCTGCTCGCCCGGCTCATTCTCGGGGGGGCGCTGGTGTATGCCGGGGCTCTGAAGATCGGCAAGCCACTCACCGCGCAGCGGGCCGTGCAGGCCTACGAGATCTTCCCGACAGTGCTGGGTGGATGGATCGGGCTGGCCTTGCCCTACCTGCAGATTGTCCTCGGCGTGCTCATCCTCCTCGGGCTCTTCACCCGGGCCGCGGCGGCACTAGGTACCCTGATGATGCTCGCCTTCATCATCGGGGTGGCGCAGGCATGGGCTCGGGGCCTGACCATCGACTGCGGGTGCTTCAGCTCCGGTGGGCAGGTCGGTGCCGGCCAGACCGAATACCCCCAGACCATTGCCCGGGATGTCGTCTTCCTCGCCGCCGGGCTCTGGCTGTGGGTGCGCCCGCACTCGCCTGCCAGCCTCGACCGGGCCCTTTTCACTTCTCGCTAGCCACTGCCCCAGCCCTTCAGACCAGGAACCTCCTCCATGCCCAAGAAGCCCCCGCCCCATGTCTCCGAGCGCCAGGCCAAGATCCAGGCGGTGAGCAAGCAGTCCTCTGGCGGTGCCAACAAGATCGTGGTCGCGGCGGTCGTCGTCGTCGTCGCGATCATCGCCGTCGTCGGCGGCGTCATCTGGCAGCAGTCCCGGGTCAAGGCGAGCACCAGCAGCGCCGCCCCCCCGACCACCCCTGGGTCGACCAGCACGATCAAGATGGGTGAGGGCTTCACGGTGGTCTTCCCCGGGGTCCAGCTGGTCGACGGGGCACCCACCTTGGACATCTTCGAGGACTTCCAGTGCCCGGCCTGCGGCCAGTTCGAGGGGGCCTTCAAGCCGACCATCGAAGAGCTCGCCAAGGCAGGCAAGGTCAAGCTCGTCTATCACATCAAGAACTTCCTCGACGACAACCTGCGCAACGACTCTTCGACCCGCGCCGGCGTCGGGGCGTTCTGTGCCGCCGAGGCGGGCAAGTTCCTCGAGTATCACGACCAGCTCTACGCCCACCAGCCCGCGCAGGAGGGGCAGGGCTGGACTGACGCCGAGCTCACCTCCTTCGCTGAGCAGGCCGGGCTGAGCGGCACCGAACTGACGACATGGAAGAGTTGTTTCGCGGAGCAGAAGTACGCGAGCTACATCGTCTCCGTGGAGAAGGCCTCGTTCGCTGACGGGGTCAAGGGGACGCCCACCATCCGGATCAACGGCAAGCAGATCGAGCTCAGCCAGCTCGTCAGCGACGACGGGAAGGCATTCGACCCGGCCAAGCTCATCGCCCTCGTCCAGCAGGCCACCACGTGAGCCTCCGGTGGGCCACCGCGTGAGCATGGCGTCCTCGTGAGTCTGGCCACGATGGCGCCGGGGAGCATCCCGAGCCCGACGGCGAGCGTGCTCCACCTCGGGCCCATCCCGCTGCGGGCGTATGCACTGTGCATCCTGGCGGGGATCATCGTCGCTCTCTGGCTGACCGGTCGGCGGCTGCGCGCGCGGGGCCACGACTCCCAGTTGGCCGTCGACGTCGGCGCGTATGCCGTCGTGGCCGGGATCATCGGCGGTCGGCTCTGGCACGTCATCACCACTCCGCAGCCCTACTTCGGGGCGGGCGGACAACCGTTGAAGGCCCTGGCGATCTGGGAGGGCGGACTGGGGATCTGGGGGGCCGTCGCCCTCGGTGCGCTCGGAGCGTGGTGGGGGTGCCGCCGGTACGGCGTGCCGTTCCTGCAGTTCGCCGACGCAGCCGCCCCGGGGGTTGCGCTGGCACAGGCCATCGGACGCTGGGGTAACTGGTTCAACAACGAGCTGCATGGCCGAGCCTCGACCTTGCCGTGGGCGGTCCAGATCCACGAGTGGGACCAGTCCGCGGGGCGGGCAGTGACGGACGCCGCAGGCAAGCCGATCGTGCTGGGCACCTTCCAACCGACCTTCCTCTACGAGTCGATTTTTCTGCTGGTGCTCACCGCGCTGCTCCTGCTCGCCGACCGCAGGTGGCAGCTCGCTCCCGGTGTCATCTTCGGGATGTATGTCGCTGGCTATCCCGTGGGGCGGGTCGTCATGGAGTTCATGCGGGACGACTTCGCCAACCGCATCCTCGGTCTGCGGGTCAACGTGTGGACCTCTCTGGTCACTTTCGTGCTCGGCCTGTGGATCATCTGGCATGTGCGTCGACGAGCCGCGGCCACCGGGGAGGGCACGGGCCAGATGAACTCAGCAGTGCTCGACGAGGAGCCAGCGGAGCGCCCGGGGGGAACCACCCACTGAGACGGCGCGAGCGTCGATCAGCGACGGCCCGTCCCAGCCGCTATCCTGCTCCGCACGTGGCCAGAGCTGTCCGCGCCGACCTCTCGTGCCACGCCCTCCCCCCGGAGTGAGCGGGCCGACGACTCGACCACTTCAAGGGCGGTGACATCTGTGTCCCTCACCAGCTTCACCCACGTTCCGCGCGACCAGGGACTGTACCGGCGAGCTCACGAGCATGACGCCTGTGGCGTCGCCATGGTGGCAACCCTGCGCGGAACCCCTGGCCACGACATCGTCATGCATGCGCTCACCGCCCTGCGCAACCTCGACCACCGGGGCGCGACCGGGGCCGATCCGCTTGTCGGGGACGGTGCTGGCATCCTCACCCAGGTCCCGGATGCCTTCCTGCGCAGCGTCATTCCGTTTGCGTTGCCGCCGGCTGGTCGCTATGTCGCGGGGATGGCCTATCTGCCCACCGACCGTGGCGCCCGGCTCGAGGTCCTGGCCCGCTTCGAGCAGATCGCCCGCGAGGAGGGCCTTGGCGTGATCGGTTGGCGGGAGGTGCCCGTCGTCCCGGATCTCGTGGGTGCTGCCGCCCGCGCGACGATGCCGTTCTTCGCGCAGGTGTTCCTCACCTCGATCGAGGGTGAGGTCGCCGGGATCGACCTGGACCGGCTTGCTTTCTGTGCCCGCAAGCGGGCCGAGCGGGAGCTGGTGGTCTATTTCCCCTCGCTGTCAGCGCGCACGCTGGTCTACAAGGGGATGCTCACCACCGGGCAGCTCGAGCCGTTCTTCCCCGATCTGTCCGACCCTCGTTTCGCCAGTGAGCTGGCGATCGTGCACTCACGGTTCTCGACGAATACCTTCCCAAGCTGGCCGTTGGCGCATCCCTACCGGCTCATCGCCCACAACGGCGAGATCAACACCGTCAAGGGCAACCGCAACTGGATGGCGGCTCGGGAGAGCCAGCTCGTCTCAGCGCACATCCCCGGCGACCTGGGCCGGCTCTTCCCGATCTGCACGCCGGGCGGTTCTGACTCCGCCTCCTTCGACGAGGTGCTCGAGCTGCTCCACCTCGGTGGACGGTCGCTGCCGCATGCGGTGCTGATGATGATCCCCGAGGCGTGGGAGAACCACACCGGGATGGACCCGGCCCGGCGGGCGTTTTACGAGTTCCACTCGACCTTCATGGAGCCCTGGGACGGTCCGGCCTGCGTGACCTTCACCGACGGTGCCCTCGTCGGCGCCGTCCTGGACCGCAACGGGCTGCGTCCGGGCCGCTACTGGATCACCGATGACGGTCTCGTGGTGCTCGCCTCGGAGGCCGGGGTCCTCGACATCGCCAGCGAACGGATCGTGCGCCGGGGGCGCCTACAACCTGGTCGGATGTTCCTCGTCGACACCGCCGCCGGTCGTTTGGTTCCTGACACCGAGGTGAAGTCGACGCTGGCTGGGGCCAAGCCCTATGCGGACTGGCTGGACGCCGGGATGATCCGCCTGGCCGATCTGCCCGATCGTGAGCACGTCTTGCACACTCCCTCGTCGGTGGCCCGGCGCCAGCGCACCTTCGGCTACACCGAAGAGGAGTTGCGGGTCATCCTTGCCCCGATGGCAGCCACCGGCACCGAGCCGATCGGCTCGATGGGCACCGACAGCCCCATTGCGGTTCTCTCGGACAAGCCCAGGCTGCTCTTCGACTACTTCACCCAGCAGTTCGCCCAGGTCACCAACCCTCCTCTCGACGCCATCCGGGAAGAGCTGGTCACCTCGCTGGGCACGTCGATCGGGCCCGAGGGCAGCCTCCTTGACGCGGGACCGGCACATGCCCGTCAGATCGTCCTCGACTTCCCGGTCATCGACAACGATGAGTTGGCCAAGATCGTCCACGTCAACCTCGATGGCGACCTGCCCGGCTACGCAACCCTTGTCGTCAGGGGCCTGTACGACGCCGGCGGGGGAGAGGTTGCCCTGCGCGCTCGGCTGCGTGAGATCTTCGACGAGGTCTCCGCGGCCATCGCCGGTGGTGTGCGCTTCATCGTCCTGTCCGACCGGGACTCCGACCGGGATCTGGCTCCGATCCCGTCGCTGCTGCTCACCTCGGCGGTGCACCACCACCTCATCGCGACTAAGCAGCGCACTCAGGTCGGCCTGATCGTCGAGGCCGGCGATGTGCGCGAGGTCCATCACGTCGCCCTCCTCGTCGGCTACGGTGCAGCCGCGATCAACCCCTACCTGGCGATGGAGTCCGTCGAGGACCTCGTGCGCTCTGGGGCACTGACCGGCATCACCCAGGAGCAGGCGGTGCGCCACTTGATCAAGGCCCTGGGAAAGGGCGTGCTCAAGGTGATGTCCAAGATGGGCATCTCCACCGTGGAGTCCTACCGAGGGGCCCAGGTCTTCGAGGCCATCGGGCTGTCCCAGGAGCTCGTTGACGAGTTCTTCACGGGTACCGTCTCCCAGCTCGGCGGGGTCGGGCTCGAGGTCATCGCAGCGGAGACCGCTGCCCGGCACGAGGCAGCATACCCCCCGGACGGATTCCTGCCTCCGCACCGCAAGCTCGCCATCGGCGGGGAGTACCAGTGGCGACGCGAGGGCGAGCCGCACCTGTTCAACCCGGAGACCGTGTTTCGCCTGCAGCACTCCACCCGGGAGCGCCGCTACGACATCTTCAAGGACTACACCCGCCGCATCGACGACCAGGCGGAGCGCCTGATGACCCTGCGCGGCCTGTTCACCTTCCGGCAGGACGTGCGTGAGCCCATCCCGATTGAGGAGGTCGAGTCGGTCGAGGCGATTATCGCCCGCTTCTCCACCGGTGCGATGAGCTACGGCTCGATCAGCAAGGAGGCGCACGAGACTCTCGCGGTCGCGATGAACGCCCTCGGTGCCCGCTCCAACACCGGTGAGGGCGGTGAGGACGAGGACCGGCTGCTCGACCCGGCGCGACGCTCGGCGATCAAGCAGGTGGCCTCGGGCCGGTTCGGGGTCACCTCGCTCTATCTCACCCATGCCGACGACATCCAGATCAAGATGGCCCAGGGCGCCAAGCCGGGGGAGGGCGGCCAGCTGCCCGGCCACAAGGTCTACCCGTGGGTGGCCCGCACCCGGCACTGCACCCCGGGGGTCGGCCTGATCAGCCCGCCCCCACACCACGACATCTACTCGATCGAGGACCTCGCCCAGCTCATCCACGACCTGAAGAACGCGAACCCGGCCGCCCGGGTGCACGTCAAGCTCGTCTCCCAGGTCGGGGTCGGCACCGTCGCGGCCGGGGTCTCCAAGGCGCACGCAGACGTTGTCCTGATCTCCGGACACGACGGCGGGACCGGCGCCTCGCCGCTCACCTCGCTCAAGCACGCCGGCGGTCCCTGGGAGCTCGGGCTCGCCGAGACCCAGCAGACCCTGGTGCTCAACGGCCTGCGGGACCGGATCGTCGTCCAGGTCGACGGGCAGATCAAGACCGGTCGGGACGTCGTCATCGGTGCCCTGCTCGGGGCCGAGGAGTTCGGTTTCGCGACCGCCCCGCTGGTGGTCTCCGGATGCATCCTCATGCGGGTCTGCCATCTCGACACCTGCCCGGTCGGGGTGGCCACTCAAAACCCGGAGCTGCGGGAACGATTCACCGGGAAACCGGAGTTCGTGCAGACCTTCTTCGAGTACATCGCGCAAGAGGTCCGGGAGATCCTCGCCTCGCTCGGACTGCGCAGCATCGAGGAGGCCGTGGGGCAGGTCGGCCTGCTCGACACCTCCCGCGCGGTGGAGCACTGGAAGGCCTCCGGCCTCGACTTGGCACCCGTCCTGGCCGCGGTGACCACCCCGGACGGCTCGGCCACGCGGCATACGACCTCACAAGAGCACGGCCTGAGCAAGGCCCTGGACAACCAGCTCATCGCTGTGGCACGGGAGGCCATCGACGGCGGTGATCCGGTGAGCGCGACGTTCAGGGTGCGCAACGTCAACCGCACGGTGGGCACCATGCTCGGCCACGAGGTCACCAAGACCCACCCGCACGGCCTGCCGGAGGATTCCATCAACCTCACGCTCGTCGGATCGGCCGGGCAGAGCCTGGGCGCCTTCCTGCCGGCCGGGGTTACCGTGCGGCTCGAGGGCGACGCGAATGACTACCTCGGCAAGGGCCTCTCGGGTGGACGCATCATCGTCCGCCCCGATCGCACGAGCCGTCTCATCGCGGAGGAGAACACTATCGCCGGCAACGTCATCGGCTATGGCGCCACCTCCGGTGAGCTCTTCCTGCGCGGCCGGGTCGGGGAGCGGTTCTGTGTGCGCAACTCCGGCGCCACCGCCGTCGTCGAAGGCGTCGGCGACCACGCCCTGGAATACATGACCGGTGGTCTGGCCCTCATCCTCGGCGCCACCGGGCGCAACATCGCCGCTGGCATGTCCGGGGGCCTGGCCTATGTTCTCGACCTCGACCGCACCCTGGTCAACCCTGAACTCGTCGACGTCCTGGCCCTGCGTGAGCCGGACGTGGCAGCCGTCGTGGATTTGCTGTCCAGGCATCGCGGGCACACCGGTTCGGAGGTGGCCGCCGGACTCTTGGCCAACTGGCCAGCTGCCGCCGCCCGCTTCTCCCTCATCCTCCCGCGCGACTATCAGCGGGTTCTCGACATCCTCACCACGGCCTCGCAGCAAGGGCTGACGCCCGACTCGCCGCCGGTGTGGGACCGGATCATGGAGGCCTCCCATGGCTGACCCACGCGGTTTCCTGACCACCCGTGAGCGCGAGCTACCTGCCCGCCGTCCAGTCCCGGTCCGGATCCAAGACTGGCAGGAGGTCTACGAGGCCCAGCCCGTGGAGCAGTTGCAGCGCCAGGCCGGCCGCTGCATGGACTGTGGCGTCCCGTTCTGCCACAACGGGTGCCCGCTGGGGAACCTCATCCCCGAGTGGAACGAGCTCACCCGCCGCGGCGACTGGCAGGGTGCTGCCGAGCGACTGCACGCGACGAACAACTTCCCTGACTTCACCGGCCGATTGTGCCCCGCGCCGTGCGAGACCGCCTGCGTCCTGGGGATCAACCAGCCGGCGGTGACGATCAAGCAGGTCGAGGTGACCATCGTCGAACGCGCCTGGGAACAGCAGCGGATCGCCCCGCAGATCCCCGACCGGCTCTCCGGCAAGACGGTCGCGGTGATCGGCTCCGGACCGGCCGGTCTCGCCGTCGCCCAGCAACTCACCCGGGCCGGGCACACCGTCGCCGTCTACGAGCGGGCCGACCGTCCAGGTGGGCTGCTGCGTTATGGCATCCCCGAGTTCAAGATGGAGAAGTCCGTCGTCGATCGGCGGATCAACCAGATGCAGGCCGAGGGGACCCGATTTCGGTGCGGTGTCGAGGTCGGGATCGACCTCACTGCGCACCAGCTGCGGGCCCGCTACGACGCGGTCGTCCTTGCCATCGGCTCCACTGTGCCGCGGGATCTACCGGTGCCGGGTCGGGAGCTGAGCGGCATCCTGCAGGCGATGGACTACCTGCCGCCCGCGAATCGGGCCGCGCTCGGTGAATCGGTGCACGGCCAGGTCACCGCTACGGGCAAGGACGTCATCGTCATCGGTGGTGGGGACACCGGGGCCGACTGCATCGGGACCGCGCACCGACAGGGCGCGCGCTCGGTCACCAGCCTGGAGATCATGCCGCGCCCCCCGCAGGAGCGCCCCGCGAGCCAGCCGTGGCCGATGTACCCCATGGTCTTCCGGGTTGCCTCTGCGCACGAGGAGGGCGGCGAACGGGTGTATGCCGTCTCCACGAGCGAGGCATTGGCCGACGACGCCGGCGCGGTGCGGGCGCTGCGGGTGCACGAGGTGCTCGCCGGACCGGGCGGTTTCCAGGCCGTCGCCGGCAGCGACCGGGAGCTGCCCGCCCAGCTCGTCCTGCTCGCCATGGGTTTCCTCGGGCCGCAGCGGGAGGGCCTGGTCGACCAACTCGGGGTCGAGCTCGACGCACGCGGGAACATCGTGCGGGACGAGGCTTTCATGACCTCGGTGCCCGGGGTCTTCGTCGCCGGCGACGCCGGACGCGGCCAGTCGCTCATCGTCTGGGCCATCGCCGAGGGCCGCGCGGCCGCCAGTGGTGTCGACGCATGGCTGACCGGTGGGCCATCCCGGTTACCCCGTCCTATTGCGCCGACCGAGCGGGCCCTATCCGTGTGAGCCACCCGCAGGACCCCATTGTGAGCGGGATCACGTGGAAACCGTTTACACCTCTAGAATCAGGCGCATGCGTCGCGCAAAAATCGTCTGCACCCTCGGCCCGGCGTCGTCCACCCCGGAGGGCATCCGTGAGCTCGTCCGTGCCGGCATGGACGTGGCCCGGCTCAACCTCAGCCACGGGGAGTACGCCGCCCACGAGCGGGTCTACCTGGACGTACGCCGGGCCAGCGACGAGGAAGAGCGGGCCGTCGGGATCCTCGTGGACCTTCAGGGACCAAAGATCCGGACCACCAGGTTCGCGCAGGGACCAGTCCTGCTGGAGAGGGGCCAACTCTTCACCATCACGACCAGGGACGTCCCCGGCGACGTCCACGAGGTCGGCACGACGTATGCCGGACTGCCCGCTGACGTTAGCCCCGGCCTGACGATTCTGATCGACGACGGCAAGCTCGCCCTCGACGTGGACGAGGTCACCGACACCGACGTGCGCTGCACCGTCGTCGAGGGGGGCGTGCTCTCGAACAACAAGGGGATCAACATCCCTGGCGCCGCGATCAGCGTCCCGGCGATGACCGCCAAGGACGAAGAGGACCTCCGGTGGGCGCTGCGTCTGGGTATAGACATGGTCGCCCTGTCCTTCGTCCGCAGCGCTGCCGACGTCGAGGCGGTTCATCAGATCATGGATGAGGAGGGGGTGTGGCTGCCGGTCATCGCCAAGATCGAGAAGCCACAGGCCGTGGACAACCTCGACGAGATCGTCCGGGCCTTCGACGGGGTCATGATCGCCCGGGGGGATCTCGGTGTCGAACTGCCCCTGGAGGAGGTTCCCCTGGTCCAGAAGCGGGCGTGCGAGATCGCCCGCCGTCGGGCCAAGCCGGTCATCGTCGCCACCCAGGTGCTCGAGTCGATGGTGGAGAGCGCTCGTCCGACCAGAGCTGAGGCCTCGGATGCGGCCAACGCCGTCCTCGACGGCGCGGATGCGTTGATGCTCTCCGGCGAGACCAGTGTCGGTGCCCACCCCGTCGAGGCGGTGCGCACCATGGCTCGGATCATCGAGAACACCGAGGAGCATGGTCTGCACCGGATCCGGCCTCTGGACACTCGACCCAACTCCAAGGGAGGTGCGGTGACCGCCGCAGCGGCCGAGATCGGCGACCTGCTTGGGGTGAAGTTCCTCATCACCTTCACCCAGAGCGGCGACTCCTCGCGCAGGCTGTCCAGGGTCCGCCCGCGCATCCCCATGCTGGCCTTCACGCCGCTGCAGTGGACCCGCAGCCAGCTTGCCCTCACCTGGGGGGTGGAGACCTTCCTCGTCCGGGAGGTTCGGCACACCGACGAGATGGCCCTGCAGGTCGACGAGGTGCTGCTCGGCGAGGGCCGTGCCACGCAGGGCGACCAGGTCGTCATCGTCGCTGGTTCCCCGCCCGGGATCGTGGGATCGACGAACGCGCTGCGGGTGCACCGGATTGGTGACGCCATCAACGGAACGGCCCCGGCATACCGTGACCTGACGGCGGATGAGTGAGTCCCATCGAGTCCGGATAGACTCGATCGGCGCCCCGGCCGGGGTGGTGGAATGGCAGACACGGGGCACTCAAAATGCTCTGCCCGAGAGGGCATGCGGGTTCGAGTCCCGCTCCCGGCACATGAGCAGTGAGCAGTCGCCTCGACGGGTGGTGGTGGCCGAGGACGAGGCGATCATCCGGCTCGACCTCGCCGAGATGCTCGCTGAGGCCGGCTACGACGTCGTCGGGCAGGCGAGCAACGGCGAGCAGGTGGTCGACCTCGTCCGGGCGCTACGGCCCGACCTGGTGATCATGGACGTCAAAATGCCGGTTCTCGATGGCATCAGCGCCGCCGAGCAACTCTCCCGGGACCGGATCTGTCCGGTAGTCATGCTCACCGCGTTCAGCCAGGCCGAGCTCGTCGAGCGGGCCCGTGACGCCGGGGTCATGGCCTACATCGTCAAGCCGTTCACGGCGAGCGATGTCATCCCCGCGCTGCAGATCGCCTCGTCCCGCTGGGAGGAGCTAAGGGCCCTTGAGGTGGAAGTGGCCGATCTGGGTGAACGACTGGAGACGCGCAAGGCAGTCGACCGCGCCAAGGGCGTCCTCATGGCCAAGCTGAAGATCAGCGAACAGGACGCGTTCCGGTGGATCCAAAAGACCGCGATGGACCGGCGGCTGGGAATGCGTGAGGTTGCCGAGGCCGTCGTCGCCAGCACGGAGAAGGCCTGATCCGTCCACTGCTGGTCAGCGCCGTGCGGTCAGCGCGGCGACCTCAGCGCAGGGCGGCGACGGCGAGGGTGAGCAGCGGCGCGACGAGCAGCGCAGGCAGCATGTCGCCCACCGGCACCTCCCGGATCCGCAATAGGCGCAGCCCGATCCCGACCAGGAGGAGCCCCCCGGTGGCGGTCAGGGCAGAAATCGGCGCGGCCGGGACCACCGCGCCAAGGAAGTACCCGGCGACGGTGAGGAGCCCCTGGATCACTCCGACCGAGACCGCCGACAGGAGCACCCCGACCCCGAAGCTCGCCGCGAACGCCATCGCCGCGAACCCGTCGAGCACCGATTTCACTGCGAGCTGGTCGATCCCGCGGCCCAGGCCGTCCGAGAGCGAGCCGAGGATGGTCAGCGGTCCGACGCAAAACAGCAGGGTGGCTGTGAGCCAACCCTCGATGAAGCGTTCTCGGGCTGCGCGGTCGGTTCCGCCCTCAGCGGCGAAACGTCGCGCAACCCACATCTGGATCACCCCGGCGAGGGACTCAAGACGCTCCTCGATGCGCAGCAGCGACCCGGCAATCGAGCCGATGAGCAACGAGCCGAGGACGATGAGGACCGCGGCTCCAGACCCGACGGCCGCGAGCAGGTCGGTGTCGAGGACCGCTCCGGCCGACAACGCTGCCATCAGGAGGGTGACCAGGCCCAGACAGTCGGTGACCACGTCGCGGGTGCGCTGCGGGAGCCGATGGCCGATGCCCATCCCCAGGAGGGACCCGAGCAGGACCGTGACGACGTTGATCATCGTCCCGAGGCCGATGAGACCGCTTCGCACCTCGCGCAGCCTAGGGGTACACGAGATCACGGGCCGACCCCTTCCGGTGGCCGGACGTGAGAGCTAATGTCGGACTGTGGACCAGCCCCCTCTTCGCCCTGGTGCTCGCGGCGCCGTTGAGGTCGTCTCCTACACCCCGGATCGCCGTCCAGAGCTACTCACCCTCTGGCTCGCCTCTCGAGTCGAGACCGGGGTGAGTCCAGAGGTCGCGGCCCGGTGTCCACAGACGGACCGGTTCCTCGAGGCGATCGACCGGCCCGACGTCACGACCCATCTGGCTCTGGTCGACGGGATCGGTGTCGGCTATGTGATCACTGCGGAGAACCCCTTCGGTCTGGGGAGCCAGCCGGAGATCTCCATCGAGCAGCTCTGGGTGGACGCACGGATGCGCCGACACGGGGTCGCCCGGGGGCTGCTCAACGCGGTCCTCGGCCAAGCTGATCGTGCCCGCAGCGACATCATCGCCTGCAACGTGCCCGCGGTGAGTCGGGACGCCAACCGGTTCTTCGCCCGGCTGGGCTTCACCTCTGTGGTCACCAGGCGAGTCGTCCCGACCGCCGCATTGCGACGTAGGGTCGCACCGACCCAACGGGCGGAGATGCTGCGCCGCAGACTGCTCGTCGGCCGCACCGTCCGGGAGCCGGCTCGTCCGTGATCCGGCTCGCTGAACGGTACTCAGGCGCCGGGGGGCTTGTCCCGCAGTAGGCAGGTAATCCTTGACGTACACGTCCGGCGGCCCTGGTCGTCGGTGATGACCACCTCCCAGGTGGACAGGGTGCCGCCCACGCTGATCGGGGTGGCGACTCCGGTGACAATCCCGGAACGGGCCGCGCGGTGATGGGTGGCGCTGATCTCGATCCCGACGGCGATCCGGTCCGGTCCGGCGTTCAGCGCGGATCCAATGGACCCCAGCGACTCGGCGAGGACGACCGAGGCGCCGCCATGGAGCAGGCCGTAGGGCTGCTGGTTGCCGTGGACCGGCATCGTGCCGACGACACGGTCCAGGCTCGCGTGGGTGTATTCGATGCCCATCCTCCGCGCAAGGGAGGTGGGCTGCTCCATCCCCCGGATGGCGGCCAGCAGGTCGGGGGCATCAGGCATGAGGGTCATCTCCATCGGTGTCGGGTCTTCCGCCTAGGCTGCCACACGTGGCACGGCTCCTCCTTCTCGACGGCAACTCGCTCGCCTACCGGGCCTTCTTCGCGCTGCCCGCGGAGAACTTCTCCACCTCGACCGGGCAACACACCAACGGTGTCTACGGTTTCACCGCGATGCTCATCAACTTGCTGCGCGACGAGGAACCCACGCACGTCGCGGTCGCCTTCGACGTCTCCCGGAACACTTTCCGGACCGACGAGTATGCCGACTACAAAGCGGGCCGATCGGCCACTCCCCGTGAGTTCGAGGGACAGATCCCGCTGGTCAAGGAGGTCCTCGACGCCCTGTCCATCCGGCATGTCGCCAGCGAGGGCTTCGAGGCCGATGACCTCATCGCCACGCTGACCAGGCAGGGTCGCGACGCTGGCCTGGAGGTCCTCGTCTGCTCCGGGGACCGGGACGCGATCCAGCTCGTCGAGGATCACGTCACCCTGCTCTACCCGGTACGAGGAGTGTCCGAACTCGTCCGTCTCACTCCGGACACGGTGCTCGAACGCTACGGGGTGGCACCGGAGCGTTATAGCGATCTCGCCGCGTTGGTCGGCGAAAGCAGCGACAACCTTCCCGGGGTTCCCGGGGTGGGGCCCAAGACTGCGGCGAAATGGCTCGGCCAGTATGGCGACCTCACCGGGATCGTGGCCCACGTCGACCAGATCCGTGGCCGGGCCGGGGAAAACCTGCGCGTCCACCTCGATGAGGTGTTGCGTAATCGGCGGCTCAACCAACTCGTCGGTGACGTCCCGCTGCCCCTGACTGTGGACGACCTGCGCCGACACACCTGGGACCGGGAAAAGGTCCACACCGTCTTCGACGGGTTGGAGTTCCGGGTGTTGCGGGAGAGGCTCTTCGACTATCTCGACCCGGTCGAGGACGAAGCCAAGGGCGGTTTCGTCCTCGACGGCAACGTCCTGGGAGCCGAAGACGTGCCAGGTTGGCTGGCCCACCACGCGCCTGCAGGCTCCACGGTGGGGGTGCACGTCGTCGGGACCTGGAGCGGCGGGACCGGTGACGTCAGCGCGGTGGCCCTCGCCACCAGCGACGGGCCGGCGGCATACATCGACGTCGTGAGCCTCGACGTGGGCGCTGAAGACGCCCTGGCGAACTGGCTCGGTGACATGGCCCGGTCCAAGGTCATGCATGACGCGAAGGGGCCCCGGCACGCATTGCGGGCCCGAGGCTGGGAGTTGCGGGGCCTGGTCAGCGACACCGCACTCGCGGCCTACCTCGTCCGGCCGGATCAGCGTTCCTACGATCTGGCCGACCTCTCGCTGCGCCATCTCGGGCGCGGTCTGGCCGCGCAGGCCGGGGCGGGGGGCCAGGAGGTGATGACCTTCGACGACGAGGACGACGCCCGGGCCGACGACGCCATGGTGCGGGCCCGAGCCGCCCTCGACCTCGCCGACGCCCTCACTGAGCAACTCCGAAGCACCGGGGGGGCCGACCTGCTGCGGGACGTCGAGCTCCCGCTGCAGGGGATCCTGCTGGACATGGAGCACACCGGGATCGCCGCCGACCTGGAGTCCCTGGAGTCCCTGGAGTCCGACTTCGCCGCACGGATGGCCGATGCACAAAGTGATGCGTATGCCGCGATCGGAGGCGAGCAGGTCAATCTTGGCTCCCCGAAGCAGCTCCAGGTCGTCCTCTTCGAAACCCTGGGCATGCCGAAGACGAAACGCACCAAGACCGGGTGGACCACCGATGCTGACGCCCTGGCCGACTTGTATGCCAAAACCGAGCACCCGTTCCTCGAGGCGCTGCTGCGGCATCGGGATACCTCCCGGCTGCGGGTCACCGTCGAGGGTCTGATCAAGTCGGTCGCCGATGACGGGCGGATCCACACCACCTATCTGCAGACCATCGCGGCGACCGGACGGCTCTCCTCGACGGACCCGAACCTGCAGAACGTGCCGATTCGCACATCGGAAGGGCGCCGGATCCGGGAGGCGTTCGTCGTCGGCGCGGGCTACGAGTCGCTCATGTCCGCCGACTACTCTCAGATCGAGATGCGGATCATGGCGCACCTGTCCGGTGATGCCGGACTGATTGAGGCATTCCGCACCGGTGAGGATCTGCACCGGTTCGTCGGGGCGCGAGTCTTCGGTGTGGATCCCGCGGAGGTCACCGCGCAGATGCGTAGCAAGGTCAAGGCTATGAGCTACGGCCTAGCCTATGGACTCTCCGCATTCGGGCTGTCACGTCAGCTGTCGATCTCCACGGACGAGGCCCGGGGCCTGATGGAGGAGTACTTCGCCCGGTTCGGTGGTGTGCGTGACTATCTGCACGAGGTCGTCGAGGAGGCTCGACGTGTCGGCTACACCGAGACCATGCTCGGCCGGCGGCGCTACCTACCGGACCTGACCAGCGACAACCGGCAGCGTCGCGAGATGGCTGAACGAATGGCTCTGAACGCTCCCATCCAAGGTTCGGCTGCGGACATCATGAAAGTGGCCATGGTGGGGGTCAAGCAGGCGCTGGTGGACGAGGGTCTGGACTCCCGGATGCTGCTGCAGGTCCATGACGAGCTTGTGCTCGAAGTCGCCCCTGGAGAGCAGTCCGAACTTGAGGCACTCGTGCGAATGCAGATGGGCTCGGCCATCGCCATGGATGTCCCGCTCGACGTCTCCGTCGGAGTGGGAAAAAGCTGGCACACGGCAGCTCACTGAAGTCTACCGGCTCTCGCGGACCTGACGCAACCGCAGTCCAGAGAGTGAGGCGAGGCTAGCTTGTTGCCCCATGCCTTGAACGGCCATACTCCCCAGTAATCTGCTCGGTTGCAACGACGCAGCCGGGGGTTCTCCTGTGTGAGGTGGTCATGATCAAACGCCTTGTGGTCGGCGTGGTGTTGGCGGTGAGCGCAGCGCTCATCATCTGGATCGGTGCAGCGCTTGGACTTGATGTGGAGCATGTCGCACTGCTCGGGGTGGCTTTGGGTGGTGTCGTGGGGTTGGTACCCGGGTCGACGCCGATGGGACGTCTGACGGGCTTCCTGATCGGCTTCGTCGTGGCCTGGATCGGATACCTGCTCCGGGCCGCGGTGCTGCCCGACACCACCAGCGGTCGGGCAGTCGCAGCCCTGCTCGTCGTGGGGATCATCACACTCATCTGTGGGCTGCTCGCCGAACGGGCGCCGCTGTGGGCCGGCCTCGTCGGTGCTGCTGCTCTCGTTGGCGCCTACGAGGTCGCCTACACCGCCACCCCTTCCCGAGTCCTCCAGGAGTCACCTGCTGCGGCAACGACCGTCCTGCTGGCCGCAGCAGTCGGCTTCGCCGTGACCGTCCTGGTGCAGGACGCCGCATCCGGCACGGCGCGTCACGAGCCCAGACGTGCCACGCGGCCGCCCACCGAACCCGCCCCCACCGACGACCTCGACTCGATCCTTGCAGGAGAAACCAAGTGACCGCCTTTCGTTCCACTCGTCTCGTCGCCCGGATGGCGGTGCCGGTCACCTTGGGCATTGCCCTGGCACCACTGACCATGGCAGCGCCGGTCGCCGCGACGGTCCCCGCGAGCAGCGGCTCGGTGGAGGTGTCGAACACCGAGACGGTGCAGGCCTTCCTGGATGCCACCGGCAAAGTCACCACAGCTCGGATCTATGACCAGGTTGCCATGCAGGGCAAGGGAACGGTCGAGCTGCGCAACCCCGTGTCGATGGAGGGACTGCGCAATCTCGACAGCTTCGGTGGATTCGAGACCAAGGATGGTGCCATCGTCGGCACATACACCGTCGACGGCCAGAAGCGACTGCGTGCGGTGAGCGACTACACCAAGAAGCTCCCGCTGTCGGTCTCGGTGAGCTACCTCCTCGACGGCAAAGAGGTCAAGCCCGGCGACGTCGTGGGCAAGAGCGGGCTGTTGCAGGTCCAATACACCGTCAAGAACCTCACCGGCGAGAAACAAGTGGTGAAGGTGCCCGGGGTCGAGGGCACCGGCGCCGAGGTGTCCGAGTCTGTCGTCATCCCCATGGTCGGCTCGCTGACGACCACGCTGCCGAGCAACTTCACCGACGTGAGTTCCAACGAGGCCAACATGGCCGGAGACGGCCGCGGTGGCACGAAGATGAGCTACACGATGACCCTGTTCGGGCCGATCGGGCAACCCGAGGCAACCTTCGGCTACACGGCGAAGATCACCGACGGCGTCGTCCCGAGAGCCTCCATCTCGGTACTGCCGGTCAACCCGCTCGCCAGCCCGTCCTTCAAGGGCGGCGCGGCGAGCTACAAGAGCGGTGCCGAGTCCGGCCGCACCCTGCGCGACGGCGCGATCGAGATCGACAGCAACCTGCTCGCGCTGCGTGACGGCGCCGGTCAGCTCCTCGCCGGTCTGATCAAGCTGCGCGACGGTGCGACCAAGCTCGAAGGTGGCCTCGTCGGCAGTGCAGCCCCCGGTGCGCAGCAGCTGGCCGCCGGTGCGGGCACGCTGGCAGACGGCACGAACCAGGTCGACACTGGTGCCGGCGCCCTCGCCGACGGCCTCAGCCAGGCCGGTGACAGCGCCCCAGCGCTCATCGATGGTCTGCAGCAGGTCCAGGACGGGCTCGGTCAGGTCGACGACGGCTTGGCCCAGCTCTATGGCGGCATCGGTCAGCTCCCGCCGAAGGCCCAGCCGCTGCACGACGGCATTGCGCAGCTCAGAGCCGGTGTCACGGCACTCCTGGCCGGTGTTGGTCAGGCGAAAGATGGCGTAGATCAGTCGAAGGGCGGCGTGGACAACGCGAAGGATGGACTCGACCAGATCAAGGGGGGGTTGGACGGTGCAGTGTCTACCGGCATCCCCGCGCTCCAGAAAGGAGTCGCCGCCGCCAAGGACGCCGACTGTGGCGCCACGTGTCAGGGGATCCTGGCCGACGTCCAGAAAGGTCTGGATGCCACGGCGAACCAGACAGCGGGGGCGAGTGCTGGGCTCGGGGGGGTGTCCGCTGGACTCGGGAAGGTGTCCGGTGGGCTCACTCAGGTGTCCGGTGGACTCGGGCAGATCCAGGCCGGTGGACCGAGTCTCCTGCAGGGCCTCGGTGCCCTCGACGCCGGCGTGACCCAGCTCGTCGACGGGGTCGTGGAGCAGGTCCAGGGTGGCGTGGGCACTGCCAGCGACACCAAGGACAGCGGCACTCTGCGCGGCGGCATCCACGGTCTACAGGACGGCGTCGGTCAGATCCAGGATGGCGGTGCCTTGCTGCTCGCCGGCCTGGATCAGCTGACGACCGGCGCCGCCACGCTCAAAGGCGGCACAGCCCAACTCGCCACCGGCAGCAACACTCTCGCCGCCGGTGCGGGCACCCTCGCGTCCGGTCTCGGCGACGCTGCCAGCGGCTCAACCCAGCTCGCCGACGGCCTCACTCAGGCTGCCGGGTCGGCGCCCAAGCTTGAGGACGGAGCCCAGCAGCTCTCTGACAAGGGCATGAGCAAGCTGGTCGCTGCGGGCAAGGAGACCGCGATGGACTACGGGACGAAGTATGCGCTCATCGAAGCCGGCGCCAAGCGGGCACAGACCGAGAGCATGGCCTTCGGGGCGCCGGAGGGCGCAGCCAGCGCCACCGCATACTCCCTCGAGCTGACCGCAGCAGATGGTCAGTCGGGCGCCAACATCGGTCGACTCCTGGGCGCGGTCGTGATCTTCGGCCTCGTCGGCGCGGCGGTCTTCCTGCGCCGCCGCAAGGTCTGACCCGACCTGTTCCCACAGGCAGCGAGGGGCCGGTACCACACGAGGTGCCGGCCCCTCGGCAGTCATGCTGACGTGGGTCACCCACCTTCCCGCTGAGGCGGCGCTGACGTCTGCTGTTGGTCAGGCCTTGGCCGTCACGAAGATGGCGGTACCCGGCAAGACTGCGCCACGCAGCGGGGACCAACCACCCCACTCCTGCTCGTTGCCCGGCTTCCACTCCGGCTCCACGACGTCGAGCAGGACCAGCCCGGCCGCGACGATCTCGCGCACCCGGTCCCCCAGGGTGCGGTGGTGCTCGACATAGAGAATCTGCCCGCGTTCGTCGGTCTCGACATAGGGGGTGCGATCCCAGTAGGGCATGCTCGCCCGCAGCCCCGCCGGGCCGGGATCGTCGGGGAAAGCCCAGCGCACCGGATGGCTGACCGAGAAGACAAAGCGGCCCCCCGGGCGCAGCACCCTGGCCGCCTGCGCCATCAACGCCGCGCTGTCGGCGACGAAGAGCACGGCGCCGAAGGCGGTGACGACGAGGTCGAACGACTCGTCGGGAAACGGCAGGGCCAGGGCGTCGCACTGCACGAGCGGCACGGCATCCGGGCTGGCGGCGTTGAGCCGGGCCCCGACCGCCAGCATCCCCATCGACAAGTCGCTCGCGAGCACCCGGGCACCCCGGGAGTGCATCCAGCGGGCACACTGGGCCGCGCCGGCACCGATCTCGAGGACCTGGCAGCCATCGAGATCCCCGAGCAGACCCAGGTCGGCCTCGGTCCACCCCTCGGGGCCCCAGACGAAGTCGTCGTCGCCGAGGAAGGCCCCGTGCTCGGCGTGATACGCCGCCGCGTCACCATCCCACCACGCCCGGTTCGCCCGCGCCGTCTCCATCCCGGATGCCGCCCGGCGCAGGGCCATGCCCTCGTCAGCGTCCATTCGTGTCCGACTTTCGGCCAATAGGCCGATTGTTCGACATCTCGTCGGCACGGATCTCGTCGGCATGGATCTCGTCGGCATGGATCTCGTCGGCGTGGACCGGGCGGCGACCGGCCACCGGCAGGCGATTAGTCACCCGCCGGGAACAGCAGATAGGATTCGGGCGCACACCTGTGTCTGCACGGTCCCTTCGGAATGCCGCATGGATCACACGGGTGCGTACCTGTCCCGTTCCACCGAGTTTTCTGTCCACAATCGGAGTTCCTACTACATGACTGCCAGCACGGTCGACACGACCGCACCTCAGGTTGCCATCAACGATATTGGCACCGAGGAAGACCTCCTGGCCGCGATCGACGCGACCATCAAGCACTTCAATGACGGCGACATCGTCTCCGGCTCCATCGTCAAGGTCGACCGGGATGAGGTCCTGCTCGACATCGGCTATAAGACCGAGGGGGTCATCCCCTCCCGTGAGCTATCCATCAAGCACGATGTCGACCCCGGTGAGGTCGTCTCTGTAGGGGACGAGGTCGAGGCCCTGGTCCTGCAGAAGGAGGACAAGGAAGGCCGGCTCATCCTCTCCAAGAAGCGCGCTCAGTACGAGCGCGCCTGGGGCACCGTGGAGAAGATCAAGGAGGAGGACGGGGTCGTCGCCGGCACCGTCATCGAGGTCGTCAAGGGCGGCCTCATCCTCGACATCGGCCTGCGCGGCTTCCTGCCGGCCTCTCTGGTCGAGATGCGCCGGGTGCGGGATCTCCAGCCGTATGTCGGCAAGGAGATCGAGGCCAAGATCATCGAGCTCGACAAGAACCGCAACAACGTGGTGCTTTCCCGTCGCGCCTGGCTCGAGCAGACCCAGTCCGAGGTGCGCACGACCTTCCTCAAGGAACTCCAGAAGGGCCAGGTCCGTCCTGGCGTCGTGTCCAGCATCGTCAACTTCGGTGCGTTCGTCGACCTCGGTGGGGTTGACGGTCTGGTGCACGTCTCCGAGCTGTCCTGGAAGCACATCGACCACCCGAGCGAGGTCGTCGAGGTCGGCGACGAGGTCACCGTCGAGGTCCTCGACGTCGACATGGATCGCGAACGAGTCTCCCTGTCGCTCAAGGCGACTCAGGAGGACCCGTGGCAGCACTTCGCGCGCACCCACGCCATCGGCCAGGTCGTTCCCGGCAAGGTCACCAAGCTTGTCCCCTTCGGCGCCTTCGTGCGGGTCGAGGACGGCATCGAGGGCTTGGTGCACATCTCCGAGTTGGCTGAGCGGCACGTCGAGCTGCCCGAGCAGGTCGTCCAGGTCGGTCAGGACCTCTTCGTCAAGGTCATCGACATCGACCTCGAGCGCCGGCGGATCTCGCTGTCACTCAAGCAGGCCAACGAAGACGGCGCGAGCCAGGTCGAGTTCGACCCGACGCTGTACGGCATGGCCGCCGAGTACGACGAGAACGGGAACTACAAGTACCCCGAGGGCTTCGACCCCGAGGCCAACGAGTGGCTCGAGGGCTTCGAGGTCCAGCGTGAGGCCTGGGAGCAGCAGTATGCCGAGGCCCACGACCGCTGGGAGGCGCACCGCGCTCAGGTCGCGGCGGCGGTCCAGGCTGATGCTGATGCGGCAGTCGGGGCGGATACGGCGACGTCGTACTCCTCGGATAGCGCCACCGACGGCGGTGCTGCAGTCCCGTCTGCTCCGGTGAGCACCGGGACCCTGGCCTCGGACGAGGCTCTTGCCGCTTTGCGCGAGAAGCTCACCGGCGGGAACTGAGCCGCAGGTCCGAAGCGCTCCGTATGCCGTCAGGCCTGACGGCATACGGAGCGTTGCCGGCTCACCCGACCAGGATGCGGCCCTTGTACTCCGCTGGGAAGTCCGCGCTCGTGTTGCCGGCGAGCAGTAGTCGGTAGGTCATCGTCGCGGCCTCCTCAAGGTTCATCGCCCGCCGCAGCGCCATCTCGACGGTCTCACCAAGGGCGGAGATCCCGTGGTGGGCCAGGACGACGGCGTTGTGCTCCTGGGCCGCGGCGGCAGCCGCAGCAGCCAGTTCCGCACTGCCCGCGGGGAGGAACGGGGCGTGCCCGACGCTGCCGACGTAGTGCTGGTGGTCCAGGGTCGTGAAACGGATCGGCTGCCCGAGCAGATCCATGAGCAGCACGTGCTGCGGGTGCAGGTGGACGATCGAGTGGACGTCGTGCCTGGCTCGGTAGGTGTGCGCATGCACCTGCCACTCCACCGAGGGCTCGGGGCCGGCCCGCTGGACCCCATCGAGGCCGAGTTCGGCGAAGTCGTCGGGTTCGAGCCGGTCCAACCAAGTGCCGGTCCGGGTGACGAGGAAGGACCCCTGACCCTTGAGCCGGACCGACAGGTTCCCGCCGCTGGCCTGGACGAGCCCGCGTCGGACGCAGGTACTTCCGGCGTCGATCAGCTGTGCGATGAGGACGTCACGATCGGGGGTGCGCATGGGGTCAGTCTCACCCACGCCGACGGTGGACCGCATCCTGCTCGTGCGGCCCACCATCGGTGCCGGGGGTCAGGGGCCCAGGGGTGGTTCGGGTCAGGCTTCCTGGCCCTCGCCGACGACGATCTGGCTGCCGCCGGTGTGGCTGACCTGGATCTTGCGGGGCTTGGCCTCCTCGGCGACCGGGATGGTCAGGTGCAGGACGCCGTCGGCATAGGACGCCTCGATGCGGTCCAGGGCCAACCCGTAGCCGAGGGTGATCTGGCGGGCGAACGTCCCGTTGGCGCGCTCGCGAGTGAGCCACTGGACGTCCTGGCCCGGGGTGTCGCGACGCTCGGCACGCACTGTCAGGGTGCGGTCCTCGACATCGACGTCGATGCTCGCGGGATCCACACCGGGCAGGTCGAACGTGGCGACGAAGTTGTCCCCGCTCTTGTAGAGGTCCATCGGCAGCGCGGTGGACGTGGAGGCCCGCAAAGCCCCACCCAAGGCTCGGTCAAGCTCACGGAAGGGGTCGAAGGTTGTGGCCATGGTCTATCTCCTTGCTGTTGGAGGCTCACATAACATGAGCGATAACGACTCAACTCTATCGCCCATTCCCGCATCCCCACTACCGAGGAGTGCGCGGGCCTAGCATGGGCCCATGGTGCCGTTGCTCACGCCAGAGGATGTCGAGGCCTATCACCGCGACGGGGTGCTCATCGTGCGTGGGGTGCTCGACGAAGCGGAGGTCGAACTCGCACGAGAGGGCATCGCTCAGGTCCTCGCGCACGAAGGGATGTTCACCAAGACCGCGAGTGGGGTGGACGATCCAGGCCGGTTCGTCGAGGACTTCAGGCGCTGGCAGGAGTTCGGCCAGATCGAACAGATCGCGGTGCAGAGCAGGGTTCCCCGGTATGCCGCGGAGTTGCTCGCGGCATACTCCTCAGATGGGCCGGTGCGCTTCTATCACGACCACGTCCTGGTCAAAGAGGGCGGGACGCGTCAGCGCACTCCCTGGCACCAGGACCAGCCGTACTACAACGTCGACGGGCACGGGACGAGCGCATGGATCCCAGTAGACCCGGTGCCCCTGGGTGGGTGCCTCGAGCTCGTCGCCGGCAGTCACGAAGGGCCGTGGAAGATGCCGCGGACCTTCCTCGACGGCAAGGCAAAGTGGTTCCCCGAGGGCAGTCTCGACGAGCTGCCGGACATCGAGGCTGACCGGGACGCCTTCGATATCCGGGCCGCGACCATGGCGCCCGGTGATGCCATTTTTTTCGACTTCCTCACCATCCACGGCGCCCCGGGCTTTCCGTTCTCCGGGAGGCGACGGGTGCTGTCGCTGCGCTACCTTGCCGGAGACGCGGTCCATGCTCCCCGGGAATGGGTGACGTCCCCACCGTTCGACGAGCTCATTGGCATCCTTGCGGACGGGGCGCCGATGGACGACCCTCTCTTCCCCGTGGTCGGATAGCCCCACCAGTCTCATAAGCCTCACCAGCCCCACGAGACTTATTAGCCTCACCAGCCCGGCAGTCTCACCAGCCCCACCAGTCTCACGTTTTCGGGGTGACCCCGCAATCGTGGCGAAGCTACGGAAGGTTTCCGGGGTCTGGGCAGGCATCCGGGGTCTGGGCAGGCAACCGGGTCTCAGGCCCCCTCGAC